>NZ_JANSJL010000043.1:72318-75889 GCF_047502745.1 Synechococcus sp. F70.1 | reverse complement strand
AGAGGCCGAGCAACTCCTCTCCTCTTGCTCAGAGCTGGCCCAGATGGAGCCGCAGGCGGCTTGATTCAGAGTTAGCCTTCTAGCCAGGGTTGACAACTGCACACTAGGTGGCGATCCCCGTAGGCGTTGTCGATGCGGCTGACACTGGGCCAAAACTTTCGGCTTTTCACCCACGGAAGGGGGTAGGCAGCCAGGGAGCGGGGGTAGGGGCGATCCCAGTAGTCAGCGGCCACCACCTCGGCGGTGTGGGGGGCAAGTTTAAGGGGATTGCGCACGGGATCCATCTCCCCCCGCTCAATGGCAGCAATCTCTTGGCGAATGGCAATCATCGCCTCGCAGAAGCGATCCAGTTCCTCCAGGGATTCGCTCTCGGTGGGCTCCACCATCATTGTCCCCGGCACCGGCCAAGAGATGGTGGGGGCATGGAAGCCGTAGTCCATCAGCCGCTTGGCTACATCTTCTACCTCGATGCCGGCGCTTTTCTTGAGGGGGCGCAAGTCCAAGATGCACTCGTGGGCCACCCACCCCCCCGGCCCTTTGTAGAGCACTGGGTAGTAGGGATCTAGCCGCCTGGCAATGTAATTGGCGTTGAGGATGGCCACCTGGGTGGCCAGGGTGAGGCCAGCGGATCCCATGAGGCGGATGTAGGCCCAGGCAATGGGCAGGATGCTGGCACTACCCCAAGGGGCGGCGCTGACCGGGCCATTGCAGCCGGGCAAAAAGGGATGGCCAGGCAAATAGGGCAGTAGATGATGGGCAACCGCAATGGGCCCCACCCCCGGCCCGCCCCCGCCGTGGGGGATGCAGAAGGTCTTGTGCAGGTTGAGGTGGCAGACATCCGCTCCCAGCTCCGCAGGACGGCAGAGGCCCACCTGGGCATTGAGGTTGGCCCCATCCATGTACACCTGCCCCCCCGCCTCGTGGATCATCTGGCAAATCTCGCGGATCCCCTCCTCAAATACCCCATGGGTGGAAGGGTAGGTGATCATCAAAGCTGCCAGGCGTTCCCGATGCTGCTCCACCTTGGCCCGCAGGTCTTCGAGGTCAATGTTGCCGGCCCTGTCGCAGGCCACGCTCACTACCTGCATCCCCGCCATGACGGCGCTAGCGGGGTTGGTGCCATGGGCAGAGGTGGGGATCAGGCACACCTGGCGCTGGCTTTCCCCGCGGGCTTGGTGATAGCGGCGAATGGCCAGCAAGCCGGCATATTCCCCCTGGGAGCCGGCGTTGGGCTGCAGGGAGACACCGGCAAAGCCCGTGATCTCCGCCAGCATCCGCTCCAGCTGGGCAAAGAGGGTTTGATAGCCCCGCGCCTGCTCCAGGGGCACAAAGGGGTGGAGCTGGGCAAACTCCGGCCAGGTTATGGGCAGCATCTCTGCCGCGGCATTGAGCTTCATGGTGCAGGAGCCGAGGGGGATCATCGCGTGGACGAGGGAGAGATCCCGGCTCTGCAGACGGTGGATATAGCGCTGCAGCTCCGTTTCCGAGTGGTAGCGGTTGAACACCGGATGGGTGAGGTAGGGAGTGGAGCGCAAGAGCTGAGGCGGCAGGCTTTGGTTGGGATCCAAACCCAGGCCCTCGGGATCCCAGCCTAGCTCTTCAGAACCGGCAAAGATCTGCCAGAGATCGCGCAGGTCCTGAGCGGTGGTGGCCTCGTCCAAGCTGATCCCCAGGGTGACGTCGTCGATCCGTCGCAGGTTAATGCGCTTCTGGGCAGCCCGCTCCTGGAGCTGCTGCACCTGCTCTGGGGAGGCTGCCCTTACCCAGAAGGTGTCGAAGAAATACTCTGGCCCCACCCTGTAGCCCAACTGGCGGATTGCGGCGGCTAGCTGATGGGCCTGGCGGTGGACGCGTTCGGCAATTTGCCGTAGGCCGCACGGGCCGTGGTAGACGGCATACATGGAGGCCACCACGGCCAAGAGCACCTGGGCGGTGCAAATGTTGCTGGTGGCCTTGTCGCGGCGGATGTGCTGCTCTCGGGTTTGCAGGGCCAGGCGCAGGGCCGGCCTTCCCTGGGCATCTTGGGAGATCCCCACCAGGCGCCCCGGCAGCAGCCGTTTGTGGGCCTCACGGGTGGCAAAGTAGGCTGCATGGGGGCCGCCATAGCCCAGGGGCACCCCGAAGCGCTGGGTGGTTCCCACTACAACGTCCGCCCCCCACTCTCCTGGCGGTTGCAAGAGAGTTAGGCTGAGCAAGTCGGCGGCTACCGTTACCACCATCCCTCTTTGGTGGGCCCGCTCCACCAGGTCGCGGTAATCCCGGATCTCCCCATAGGTGTTGGGATACTGTAAGAGCACGCCAAAGCCATGCTCAAGCTCAAACTGCGAAGGATCCGCCACGCGCACCTGGATCCCCAAGGGCTCTGCCCGTGTCTGCACTACGGCAATGGTCTGGGGATGGCAGCCGCAATCCACCCAAAAAACTGGAGATCGCTTGCCCGCCAAGGTGTAGGCCAGGCTCATGGCTTCGGCAGCCGCAGTGGCCTCGTCCAGTAGAGAGGCGTTGGCGATCTCCATTCCTGTTAGATCCACAACCATCGTCTGGAAGTTGAGCAGGGCTTCTAGCCGCCCCTGGGCGATCTCCGCCTGGTAGGGAGTGTAGGGCGTGTACCAGGCAGGGTTTTCCAGGATGTTGCGCTGAATTACCGGCGGCGTCAGGCAGTTGGAATAGCCCATGCCCAAAAAAGAGCGCCACACCTGGTTCTGGGCCGCCATTGCCCTCAGCTCCGCCAACACCTCCTGCTCGCTGCAGGGAGATCCCAACTGCAAGGGCCGATTGCTGCGAAGGGTTGCTGGCACTGCCTTTTCCACTAGCTCTCGGAGGGAGCTCAGCCCCAGGGCCTGCAGCATCTGGCGGATCTGCCGAGCATCCGGCCCGAGGTGCCGCCAGACGAAGAGTTCCCGCTGCTCTAGCAGCTCTAGCTCGGGATCGGGGGCAAGGGGAGGTTGAAGAGCGTGCTGCCCAGAGGAGCCAAGGGGATGGGGGTGGAGCTGTGTGGAGTTGGACATAGGACAAGCTGAGGGCAAGAGGAAGTCAGCCAGCTGCAAGCGAGCTGTTTCCTGATCATAGTTGTTAAAAATTATTTCCGCCGGTATACAAATCCGAGTTTGAGGCTCGATGCAAGGTAGCGAGGATGAGACACTAAATGGTCGGAAAACGTTAGCAACCTATCCCGTGAGCGTTGATATGGCTGCTTTCAACCCTCTCTGGAGAGTTGGTGCCATGCGTCGGCTGCTCATCTTATTGATGCTTTGCCTGGGCTTGGCCTCCTTGGGGAGCCCTGCCGTGGCGGCGGAGCTGCCGCCGGTAAGACACCTTGACACTCCCATTGACGTCAACAACACCATCCTGCGCAACTACCGCCAGTTGCCTGGTTTCTACCCCACTCTGGCTCGCATCCTGGTGAAAAACGCTCCCTACAAGAGCCTAGAGGACATGCTGAAGATCCCGGAGCTGACGGAGCAGCAAAAGGCGCTGATTAGGGCCAACGCGGAGAACTTTGTGTTTGGCGAGTACCGCGAAGGGGCTAGCCAGCTGGAAAACCGCATCAACCAAGGCTACTACGGCTGAT
>NZ_JANSJL010000043.1:67038-72218 GCF_047502745.1 Synechococcus sp. F70.1 | reverse complement strand
GAGGATTCCGTCTGGGGCAAACCAGCCGAGGAGGCGCGATGAAACGGCCACAGGTTTTGATCTGTGGCTACTACGGCTACGGCAATGCCGGCGACGAGGCCTTGTTGCTGGTTCTGCTGCAGCAGCTCCGGCAGTTGCCCAACCCCGTACAGCCGGTGGTGCTTTCTCCCTGCCCTGAGGCAACCGCTGCCACCTATGGGGTGCTGGCCTGTCCACGCTTTGATGCCTGGGCTTTGCAGCGCTGTTTGGCCCAGGCTCAGGCTTTCATCTGGGGCGGGGGTAGCTTGCTGCAGGATCGCACCAGTTGGCGCAGCCCCCTCTACTACCTGGGGCTGATGCTCTGGGCCCAGCGGCGGGGTCTGAAAACCTTGGCTTGGGCGCAGGGGATCGGCCCCTTGGAGCGGCGCTGGATCCGCAAGCTGGCCCGCCACTCTCTAGCAAGCTGTACAGCCATCAGCGTGCGTGACGGAGTGGCCTCCCGCTACCTCCAGGAGTGGGGGATCCCCCACCAAGTAGCCCCGGATCCGGTTTGGGGCCTGCCCGCCAAAACTCTGTCGGAGTGGGAAAGATGGCCTCAGCCCCGCATTGCTGTGGTCCTGCGGCAGCATCCCCAGCTCACTCCAGCGCGACTGGAAACTTTGGCGGAAGCCTTGCGACGCCTCCAGGCTGCCACGGGGGCCTATCTTCTTTTCGTGCCCTTTCAGCTAGCTCCTCCCGGATCCCTTGACCTAGGGCCAGACTACCACTTGGCCCAGCAGCTTTACCATCGCCTGCCCCACCACAGCCAGGTGGTGGAAATCCGGGATCCCTATCTTTTAAAGGGGGTCTTTCGGGGGGTGAGATTGGCCATTGTTATGCGCTACCACGGCTTGGTGATGGCGGCAGCCGAGGGCTGTGCCTGCTTTGGCCTCAGCTACGATCCCAAAGTGAAAACGCTGCTTGAGGAATTGGGCATGCCCGGCTGGGATCTAGAGGAGATCCCGGAAGATCCCAAGGCGCTGCACCAGGCTTGGCTAGCCTGCTATGCCGACGGGCCAGCCCTCAGCCCTGACCAGGTGGCCGTTTGGGTAGAGCGATCGGCCCAGCACGCCCAGTTGCTAAGGCAGCACTTGTCTTGAAAAAAGGGGGAATCCAAAGCTCCGCCCTCGAGGGCTGGGGAAAGCATAGCCGTTCTCGTCGGGATTCGCTCTACGCTGGGAATAGGGTGCCCGAGCGACCCTTCCCATGAGTGCCGAGATTCAGCCCTGCACGCGCCAACAGATCTTGATGGGGATGAGCCTGACCAGCCTGCTCCTGGCGCTCATCGCTGGCCTCTGGATCTGGCTGGGATCCCTATCGGTACCCTTTCGCTGGGATCCGCTGGCCTTGGCCTGGGGGGCAGCCCTGGGTCTGGGGGTGGCGCTGCTCAGCGGCGGGGCTTACTGGCTTTGGCCAGCCTATCGCCGGGCGGCCTCTAGCTACTTGCACCTCGTGGCGGATCCCTTGCAGTGGCGGGATATCTTCTGGGTGGGGGTGCTGCCGGGCTGGAGCGAGGAATGGCTATTTCGCGGCGTGCTGATGGCAGCCCTGGTGGCCAGCCCCTTGGGGTGGACGGGTGGAATCCTCTTGAGCGGCTTCTTGTTTGGGGTTTTGCATTGGCTAGAGTGGCAGGGTTGGCCCTATGCCCTCTGGGCCAGCGCCGTGGGCATTCTGCTGGGGATGGGAGTGTGGCTGTCGGGAAACTTGTTGGTAACCATCGTCGCCCACACCCTGGTCAACTGGATTGGGGTTTGCCTTTGGAAATGTTCTGCCCTGCCAGCCGAATCCTGAAGTGCCCGACATCGCCGCTGCCGGCACGCCACCCGTCCCACCTCTCCCGTGGAGTCTGGGGATGAGGGAAATGGTCGGGAGGCCAAGTCGAGCGATGGGCAAGCCTTTGAGTTTCGGGTTCTTCCCGTGGCTGCGGCTGGGGCGATCCCTGCTGCTTGTTGGCCTAGGGGTGTACGGCTACCTGCTCTGGCTGGGCTGGTTTCAATCGGAGCGGCTGATCTTTCTGCCCCGCCCCGCCAGCTACCAGGATGGGGATACCATTCTCAAGCTCACCACCTCTGATGGCCTGCAGATTTCGGCGGTGTACCTGCCCAATCCCCAAGCCACCTATACCCTTCTCTACAGCCACGGCAACGCCGAGGACTTGGGAGATATCTTGCCTCGCCTAGTGGGCCTGCAGCAGGGAGGATTTGCCGTCCTAGCCTACGACTACCGGGGCTACGGCACCAGCGAAGGGATCCCTTCCGAGGCCGGCGCCTATAGGGACATTGAGGCAGCCTACGCCTATCTCATTGCCCAAGGGATCCCGCCGGAGCGAATTTTGGTCTACGGGCGCTCGGTGGGAGGCGGACCCTCGGTTTACTTGGCAACCCAAAAGCCGGTGGGGGGCCTGATCCTGGAATCGACCTTTGTAAGCGCCTTTCGCGTCTTGACCCGCATCCCGCTGCTGCCCTTTGATCGCTTCGACAACCTCAGCCGCATTGCCCACATCAATTGTCCGCTGCTGATCTTGCACGGCACCCAGGATCGCCTGATCCCCTTCTGGCATGCCGAAGCTCTTTACCAAGCGGCACGGGATCCCAAGCGCTTAGTGGCCATTAAGGGAGCAGATCACAACAACCTGCTGCAGGTGGCCGGAGAGCGCTACCTGCCCCTTTTGCACCAATTTGTGGCCGAGCTGGTGGAGCCTAGCCGCTTCTCGGGGAAGTAGGGAATACTCAGCCGGCCTTTTGATTCAGCAGTTCTTGCAAGAGCTGCCGCGCCGGCTCCAGAAGGCGCACCACGTCGGGGTGATAGCTCCAGATGGGGTCGTTTTCAGGGAAAACCTCCAGCGAGAACATGCCCTGCACAGCTTTCAGGTAAGGCAACAAGACGGCATAGCTAGCCGACGTCAGACGAGATTGCAGAGACTTGTCCAGCAGCTCCCAGCCCACCTTCAGAGGGGGATAAAGCATTACGCAAAGGGGAAACAGCTCCTGCTGCACAGCGGCGAGGCTGCCTTCTAGAGCACAGAGGCCCAGGTACACTTGAAACATCTCCACATCACGGATGCTGGAAGCCCGCACTCCAAGATCTGTCAGGGGGCCACTCTCGCAGCAGTAGCCGCTGAAACGTTCTGCCACCTCGGCACAGATGAACTCAGCTACGCTGGTAACAATGGGTAACAGTTCCTGAATGGCCACCAGAGAAACAGAAGGACTGTCCCCCGCCTGGTCGGCAGCAGCCTTGTCCATCTTCTGCAGCGGCATGTACAGGTGGTCGTCCATCACCTTCAAGTAGGGGTAGAAGAGGCTGCGCTCCTCAGGCAACAGGGCCTGCAGCAGCATTTGTCCGGTGTAGTGGAACTGCATGCTCAAGAAGCCGAGCACTCGCGGATCCCGCTCGCTGTAACGAGCCCGCAGTTGACCGCAGAGGGGCGCGATCTTCACCGAAAAGCGTGGGCTGCCTGCTCAAAGAGACTTTGAGAGTCCTCCGCAATTTTCCAGGGATCGATTAAGTCCGGATCCAGTCCCTGCCGTGGTATTTCGGAAGCCAAGAGCTTTTCCGTTTTCGCCCAGGCCTGGGAGCTGGCAAAGCGCAGGGATCCCTTCACCTTGTCGGCTAGTTGCAGGCTTAGCGGCCCACTCCCAGCCGCCTGCGCCCTCAGCTTGTCTACATATTTTTGGGCCCACAGAGTGGCCAAGCTATAGATTGTGACTGTCTCCGCGTTTTCCATTAGTTCTCCTGCTGGGGGGGAACTAGGTTATCCAGCATACTCCTGGAATGCCACTGCTTGTTTAGAATGCTACCCCTCCTCGTTGCAGCCCGCGAAGAACTTAAAAGAACTTAAGGGGACGTCAAGATCCGCGCGTTCTGTTTGCAACGCAACCTAGCAGCGAAAAGCCCTTCCTGCTGCCGGCAAGGTGACGATGATCTTAAAATTACCTAAATCCGCTCGGAAAAGTGGGGTTTGTGTGGCAAGATCAAAAGAAATGGGATTGAAGGGTTTCGGATCCCTGTCTTACCGCACTGCATCTTAGGGAGGATAGAGCGTATGTCTCTCCGACTTGGGGACACTGCCCCTAACTTTACGCAAAAGTCCACCCACGGCGACATCGACTTCTATTCCTGGGCTGGGGATAGCTGGGTAGTGTTGTTCTCGCACCCTGCCGACTACACGCCAGTCTGCACCACCGAACTGGGCAGGGTTGCCAAGCTGATGCCCGAATTTGAGAAGCGGGGCGTGAAAGTGCTGGGCCTTAGTGTGGACGACGTGGACTCCCACGTTGGCTGGGTGAAAGACATTGAGGAAACCCAGAATGCCCAGGTGACCTATCCCATTTTGGCGGATGCCGACCGCAAGGTCTCCCAGCTCTACGGCATGCTGGATCAGACCAACCTCAACCAAGAGGGGCTGCCCCTAACCGTCCGGTCGGTATTTATCATCGATCCCAACAAGAAGATACGCTTGATCATCACCTACCCAGCCAGCACAGGCCGCAATTTCGATGAGATCTTGCGGGTCATTGATGCTCTGCAGTTGTCGGATAAGTACAACGTCGTTACCCCTGCTGACTGGAAAGATGGCGACGACGTCATCATCCCGCCTTCCCTGCAAGATCCAGAGGTGCTGAAAGAAAAGTTCCCGAAGGGCTACAAGGAGCTCAAGCCCTACTTGCGGGTCACCCCTCAGCCCAATAAGTAAGTCCAACCCACTTGGCAGGAAGGGATCCCTTCTTTGCTGGAGGCTGTGATCTCTTCCCCAGCTAGGATCCCCGGCCAGGGGATCCTTTTAGTGTGGGCAGCGCTGCCCCAGCCTAAATTCCAACCCCAGCAAGTACCACCATCACCACCACCGCCGCGAAGATGATCAAGGCATAGAACTGGGCCTTACCATTCTCCAGGTATTTCATCACCTCGCCGCCGACCATCGCCACCAGTCCCGTCAGGTTGACCACCCCGTCCACAATGCGGCTGTCCACTTCCAGCGCCTCCCGTGCCACAAAGCGGGTGCCCCGCACAAAGACGCGCTCGTAGAGGTCGTCGAGGTACCACTTGTTGAGGGAGAAGTAGTACAGCGGCTGCAGGCTGCGGGGGAAAGTGCTGGGATCAAGGCGCTTCTGCCAGTAGATGAGACCGGCCAGGGCGATGCCGATTAGCCCAATGCCCAC
>NZ_JANSJL010000043.1:60769-66938 GCF_047502745.1 Synechococcus sp. F70.1 | reverse complement strand
GGCTGGGGCTTTTCGTGGATGTTCATGGCTCCAGGCCCAAAGGCTGCCTCCTTCCCGGCAAACGCATAGGCAAAAGCTGGCACCGGTCGACCTTGGCTGACGGCTACCTCCTGGCGCAGTCTCAGGTTGGTGCCGCGGAACTCCCCTTCAAAGGTGAGGAAGTAGATGCGGAACATGTAGAAGGCAGTGATCCCTGCCGTGAGGAAGCCCACCCCCCAGAGGGCCGGGTTGTGCTCAAAAACTGAAGCCAAGATCTCATCCTTAGACCAAAAGCCGGCAAAGGGCGGGATCCCACAGATGGCCAGCGTGCCAATTAAGAACGTAATGGCCGTAACCGGCATGTATTTGCGCAGGCCCCCCATCAAACGCATGTCCTGGGCCAAAACCGGGTCGTGGCCCACCACTGCTTCCATACCGTGGATGACCGAGCCAGAGCACAGAAAGAGCAGCGCCTTGAAGTAGGCGTGGGTCATTAGGTGAAACAAGCTAGCCCCATAGGCACCGGATCCCATGGCCATGACCATGTAGCCCAGTTGGGAAATGGTGGAGTAGGCCAGGCCCTTTTTGATGTCGTTTTGGGTGATGGCAATGCTGGCCCCCAAGAAAGCCGTGCCTGCCCCCGTCCAGGCAATGAGATCCATGGCCAGCGGGATCCCTTCCAGCACCGGGAACATGCGCGCCAACAGGAATACCCCTGCTGCCACCATCGTGGCCGCGTGGATGAGGGCGGAAATGGGCGTGGGACCTTCCATAGCATCCGGCAGCCACACGTGTAGCGGAAACTGAGCCGACTTGGCCACCGGCCCCAAGAACACCAACACGGCAAAGAGGGCCACTAGGCTGCTGCTTACCGCCCCACTGGCCACCCGCTGTTCTAGATTGTGGGCCAGCTCCTCAAACCCAAAAGTGCCGGAGACCCAGTAAAAGCCCAAAATGCCTAGCAGCAGTCCAAAGTCCCCCACCCGGTTGACGACAAATGCCTTCTGGGCTGCCTCCGCTGCCGTCTGCCGGTCGTACCAAAACCCAATCAGCAGGTAGGAGCACATCCCCACCAGCTCCCAGAAAATGTAGATCTGCACCAGGTTGGGGCTAAGAACCAGACCCAGCATCGAGGAGGCAAATAGGCTCAGGTAGGCGTAGAAACGCACATAGCCGGGATCCTGAGCCATGTAGCCGTCGGAGTAGATCTGCACCAAGAAGGCCACCGTGGTCACCACCACCAGCATCATGGCGCTCAGGTGATCCACCACAAAGCCCATGTCGAGGGAGAAGGAGCCCGCCTGAGCCCAGCTAATGGTCTTGAGGACAGTCTCATGGCCTTGGAGTTGGCTGGCCAAGAGGGCAAAGGCGTGGACCATTGCCGTCCCCGTCGCAAATACACTCAAAAAGGCAGCCAGAGCCCGGTTGGCCCTTGTCCAGGCGTTGAACACCAAAATGCCCAAGCCAAGTAGAAAAGCTGCCACCAAGGGATAGACAGGGATCAACCAGGCGTATGTGTAGATAAATTCCATAGCCAACGGTGCTGAATGCGTCCTCTTGCCGGAGTAAACCCTCCCTGCTGGCCGGTGAGCATCTGCCTACGGGATAGAGGCTGGCAGTTGCTCTGGGGCTTCTGACATTGTAAATCTTTGCAACACCATCAACGCCTCTCCTGCAACAAGATGCCCTGGCAGGCGCTACAACTAGAGCCAAAGGCGGTCAGTGGTCTGGAGAAAAGCCCATGAGCCTAAACCTGGTGACCCTAGTGGGCCGGGCGGGTATGGATCCGGAAGTGCGCTACTTCGAGTCGGGCAAGGTGGTGTGTACCTTTAGCCTGGCGGTAAACCGCTTCCGCAAAGGTGAAGACAAGCCCGATTGGTTTAACCTGGAGCTGTGGGGGCGCACCGCTGAAGTGGCCGGAGAATATGTGCGTAAAGGCAGCCTCGTCGGGGTGACGGGCAGTCTTAAGTTTGAGCGCTGGAAAGATAGATCCACAGGCGAGGAGCGCCAGCGGCCCGTTATTGCCGTGGAGCGGCTGGAGCTGCTGGGATCCCGTCAGGATCGTGAGCCTGACCTACCAGTAGAGGAGCCGTTCTAAGTCCTCTCCAGCCGACGCTTGCACTCCCGCACCACCTCAGCCAAATCCTGGCTACACCAGGGGTAGCTTAAGGAAGGCCGCTGGATCACCAAGAGGGGGATCTCCAGGGTTTTGGCCACGGCCTGCTTAATGAGAAGACCGCCGGCTTCTCCAGAGTTCTTACTGATAACCACTTGGGGCTCTAGCTTCCGCCAGAGCTGCAGTTCCTCCTCAAAGCTAAGGGGCAAACGCCTGCCAATCACCCGCTCAGCAGCAATCCCAGCCTGCACTGCCTGGGAAACTGACTCCGGCAGCACCCGCGCGTACAACTGGCAGCGATTCTGCCAGGGGACAAACAAGGGCAACGGCTTCACCCCCACTGTCAAGAGCACCCGCCGTCCCGCCAGCACGCTCTCGGCTAGGACTGCCTGCCAGTCCGGCACTACCTGCACCCAGGGCTCTAGATTTTCCGAAGGGCGTTCGTAGCGCAGGTAGGGGATCCCAACTTGGGCTGTTACCTGAATGGCCAGTTGCGAGATCTGCTGGGCAAAGGGATGAGAGGCATCCACCAGCACGCCAATCCGGTACTCTCGCAGGAATTGTTCCAAAGATACAGCCGAGAAGCGGGTGACCATCACCTGACCCGGCAAACCCTGGTAGAGCCGGCTGCCCCTTTCCGTGGTAACCGTGGCTATCCAGGGGATCCCTTCTTGGCTAAGGGCCAGGGCCAAGCTGCGGCTTTCACTGGTGCCGCCAAGGAGAGCTACCGCCCTTGATTTCCCGATTAAGCTCATGCCGTGTTGCCAAAGTTTTCTGCCCGTAGATACGATCGAGATCCAAAGGCTGGAGGCAGTTGACCATGATTGAGATGGAGGTGGCTGGGATTGCGGTTGATGCCGTTAACCAGAGCCCCATTGTCATCCTGCGCGATACCCATGGGCGTCGTGCTCTGCCTATCTGGGTAGGAAAAGCAGAAGCCAATGCCATTTTGCAAGCGTTGGATGATCAGAAGCCGCTCCGTCCCATGACCCACGATCTTATCCTCAACTCCTGGAAGGCCTGGGGAATCAAGCTGGAGCGGGTCATTATCCACGCCTTGCTGGACAACACTTTTTATGCGGTGCTGGTTACCGTTAGCGGTGACAAAAAGCAGGAGATCGACTGCCGTCCCAGCGATGGTATTGCCCTGGCTCTGCGAGCCCACGCCCCCATCTGGACGGTAGAGGAGGTCATTGCCGAAGCCTCGATCCCCATGAATCAGGATGCCGATGAAGCGGAGCGGGAGGCCTTCCGCAAGTTTGTGGAAAACGTAACGCCCAGAGACTTTATTCGCAACCGACCCCTTCCAGACTACCCGACGGATTCCCCCACAGAGGCAGACAGCTAAGTCACTGTCTTTCTTCCTCCGTCTGCTGGAGTTGAGCTGGGTAGGGCAGGCGGTGGGCTGCCTGGAAAGCATCTCTAAGGGTAGCCGCTAGGGGGACGTTTCCGCCTACAATCAAGCTAGAGCAGCCCTTTTGAGCAAGCTATGCCAACTCTGGAGCGGCCCAACCCCCAGCAGCCCTATCCAGAAGCGGTCTACCCCCGTCGCCCCACCCGCACGGTGGCAGTTGGCGAGGTGTTGATCGGCAGCCAGCACCCAGTGGTGGTGCAGTCGATGATCAACGAAGACGTGCTCAATATTGACGCGGCGGTGGCTGCAATTCGCCGGCTGCACGAAGCGGGCTCGGAAATCGTGCGGGTTGCCGTTCCCAGCCTGGCCCACGCCAAGGCCATGGAGGTCATTCGGGAGAGGCTGATTCAAACCTACAAGCCAGTGCCGCTGGTGGCTGACGTCCACCACAACGGTCTCAAGGTGGCCCTGGAAGTGGCCAAGTACGTCGACAAAGTGCGCATCAATCCTGGCTTGTTCGTTGTAGAGAAGCCGCAGCCGGGGCGCACGGAGTACACAAAAGCTGAACTAGAGGCCATCCGCAGCGAGATCCGCGAGGCTTTTGTCCCCCTTGTACAGGCCCTCAAAGCCCAGAACAAAGCCCTACGCATTGGCGTCAACCACGGATCCCTCGCGGAGCGGATGCTCTTTCTCTACGGTGACACGCCTGAGGGGATGGTGGAGTCGGCTCTGGAGTATGCCGAGATCTGCGCTGAGCAAGACTTCCACAATGTGGTTCTCTCGTTCAAGGCTTCCCGTCCCCAGGTGATGTTGGCCGCCTACCGCTTGGCAGCTCGCCGCTTCGACGCCCTAGGGCTAAACTATCCCTTCCATCTGGGTGTAACCGAGGCTGGAGACGGAGAGTACGGCCGCATTAAGTCAGCGGTAGGGATCGGGACGCTCTTGGCTGAAGGGATTGGCGACACCATCCGCGTCTCTCTCACGGAAGCGCCGGAAAAAGAGATCCCGGTGGCCTACGGTATTTTGCAGGCTCTCAACCTGCGCAAGACCATGGTGGAATACGTGGCCTGTCCTTCCTGTGGGCGTACCCTCTTCAACCTGGAGGAAGTGCTGCAGAAGGTGCGGGCGGCAACCCAGCATCTGGTGGGCCTCGACATTGCCGTCATGGGCTGCATTGTCAACGGGCCTGGGGAAATGGCCGACGCCGACTACGGCTATGTGGGCAGGACGCCAGGAGTAATTTCCCTCTACCGCGGCAAAGAAGAAGTGAAAAGAGTACCGGAATCGGAGGCTGTCCAGGCTTTGATCGAGCTCATCAAAGCCGATGGTCGCTGGGTGGATCCGCCTGGAAGTCCCAACAATTAGCCAGCTCCCCTTCCTGTTAGCCTAGGAAGTACCTCGAGTAGCCGCCCTACTATGACCAGCACTCTTCGTCCCACTTTTAATACCGCCCGCTCCAGAGAGATCTTCGCCCGCGCCCAGCAGTTGATGCCCGGCGGGGTTAGCTCACCGGTGCGCGCCTTCAAGTCCGTGGGCGGGGATCCCGTCGTGTTTGACCGCGTCTTGGGGGCCTACGCCTGGGATGTGGACGGCAACCAGTACATTGACTACATCGGCAGTTGGGGACCAGCCATTGTGGGCCACGCTCACCCTGAAGTCATCGAGGCATTGCGGCAGGCTCTGGAGAAAGGCACCAGCTTTGGCGCCCCTTCTGTTCTGGAAAACGAGCTGGCGGAGCGGGTGATCGAAGCGGTGCCTAGCGTGGAGATGGTGCGCTTTGTGAACTCCGGCACCGAAGCCTGCATGGCAGCGTTGCGCCTGATGCGGGCCTACACGGGCCGGGAAAAGGTGATCAAGTTCGAGGGCTGCTACCACGGCCATGCGGACATGTTCTTGGTCAAGGCTGGCTCGGGAGTGGCTACTCTGGGCCTACCGGACTCGCCAGGAGTGCCCAAGGCGGCTACTAGCGCTACGCTGACGGCTCCCTACAACGACCTAGAGGCGGTCAAGGCGCTGTTCGAGCAGTATCCTGATTCGATTGCCGGCGTGATCCTCGAGCCGGTGGTGGGCAATGCTGGCTTTATTCCACCGCAGCCAGGCTTTTTGGAAGGCTTGCGCGAGCTCACCCGAAAGTATGGCGCTCTGCTGGTGTTTGACGAGGTGATGACCGGCTTTCGCATCAGCTACGGTGGCGCCCAGGGCAAGTTTGGCGTCATCCCTGACCTGACCACTCTGGGTAAGGTCATTGGCGGTGGCCTGCCGGTAGGCGCCTATGGCGGTCGGCGGGAAATCATGGAGATGGTAGCGCCCGCGGGGCCAATGTACCAGGCGGGTACGCTGTCCGGCAACCCTCTAGCCATGACTGCCGGCATCAAGACGCTTGAGATTTTGCGCCGCCCAGGCACCTATGAGTATCTGGAGCGCATTACTGAGAAGCTGCTGACAGGGCTGCTGGAGATTGCCCGGGAGACTGGGCACGAAATGTGCGGAGGTTATCTGCCGGGCATGTTCGGCTTCTTTTTCACTGCCGGCCCAGTGCGCAACTACGAGGAAGCCAGGCAGTCAGACTTGCAAAAGTTTGCCCGTTTTCACCGTGGCATGCTGGAGCGGGGGGTGTATCTGGCGCCCTCGCAGTTTGAGGCGGGCTTTACTTCCCTGGCCCACACGGAGGCTGATGTGGAAAGAACCCTGGAGGCAGCGCGAGAGGTGCTGCGGGCCCT
>NZ_JANSJL010000043.1:59425-60669 GCF_047502745.1 Synechococcus sp. F70.1 | reverse complement strand
CCAGAGCCAGGTTCTTCCCTGGAGGCGGCTTAACGCTCTTCCCAGCCTTGGAGGGTAGGGGTTCTTCCTCTTGGCAAGCTACAGGGAGTGCATAGGGGTGCCCTAGGCAGAGGCCACTGCCCCTGGGAGGCACCGTTGCTCCAGCCCTCGTTCTTCAAATACGGCTAGAGGCCAGCTCCAGCTTGTGGGGAATTTGCCCAGCGCCTTGCGCAGGACTCGAACCTGCAACCATCGACTTAGAAGGTCGGTGCTCTATCCATTGAGCTAGCAAGGCAGAATCCAGAGCCATTATAGCCTTGGGAAGCTTGCCTACCGGAAGGTCGGTTGCCCCAAGGGTCGTCAGAGAACCTTTAGCCCTATGATGACAAAGGCTTGCTTTCAACAGGTGCCTTCTACGCCTACAGGAGGGATCCCTATGCCACTGCCCCCTGATCCTAGCTTCGTTGAGGAGAAGAAAGCCGTTCGCGTCCCTCCCGGCCTGGAATCCCTCTCGCCGGCGGCTAGACGCTTGCTGCGGCTCTACCACGGCGGCAGTTTCGTCTTTTTGGGCCTGCTGTGGCTGTTGGTCGGGATCCCTAGTCTTTGGGCGCTGCGGGCAGATCTCCTCCGCCTCTGGCAACACTTTACCTGGACGGGCCTGCGCTATGCCCTCTTTTACCGCCCTAGCTGGCCCACCTTTGGCCTGTTGCTTTGCGTCAGTTTCACCGTAGGGATCCTAGTTACCCAAAGCCGCTACGAGCTGTTTGGGCTTTACCCCTTCGAGCGCCAGATGCTGGAGCAACAGTCCCGCTGGATCCTGTCTTTGCCTGCCTGGCACCCTCTGCGGCGCTGGCTGGTGTGCACCCTGGATCCCCGCTAACAGAAGGCATCCCGGCTGGCAAGGCCTCCCAGATGCTGACCTAGGAGGGGCTAGGAGCAGCAGCTATCGAGCGTTGCACAATCCGGGACAGACGAGCCTTACGACGAGCAGCGGTGTTTTTGTGCAGAACGCCTTTTTGGGCCGCCTTGTCGATGCGGCTAAAGGCAGCGCTCATTGCCGCCTGGATCTCCTGCAGGGTTTCCGGCTGAGGGTTGGCCGCGTAGGCAGAAGAGAGAGAGATCACCTTCTTCATGAGCGCGCGCACCATGGCCTTGGTAGCCTTGTTGCGCAGTCGGTTTCGCTCGGCAATCTTGAGGCGCTTGATAGCGGATTTGGTACGTGGCATGGTTGAAAGGGAAGAACAGCGAAGATCTAGCATACCATC
>NZ_JANSJL010000043.1:57386-59325 GCF_047502745.1 Synechococcus sp. F70.1 | reverse complement strand
CCAGCCGTCGGACGGGATCCCCATGTTTTGCGATTGCAGCTCCCTCATCCAGTTCAACCCGCCTGCCCTTTTCTATGGGGTTGCCGTTTGCGACTTGGATCGGGACGGGGCTTTTGAGCTATTTGTGTGCGGCTTCCGCGGCCCGAACCGGGTTTTGAAGTGGAACGGGCAGGCGCTGGTGGATCTGGTGGACGACACCCTGGCCGATGCGGGGCGCATGGCCATTGGGGTAGCTGCTGGCGACTTTGACGGTGACGGCCAAGAAGAACTCTACGTTTTGAATACCGATACTTTCGGCGGGCGCAAGCGCTTTGGGGATCGCCTCTTCGACTGGCAGGGCTCCCGCTGGGTGGATCTGTTCTCGCTGCCCCACAACCAAGATGCCCTCAACCTCACTGCCGGACGCTCGGTGGCCTGTGTGGATCGCCTGGGCCGGGGACAGTACGGGTTCTTCGTCGCCAACTACGGCGGCCCCATGCGGCTTTACGAGCTGGGCTCCAACCAGATGATCGCTGATGTAGCGCCCGAGGCGGGGGTGAACCGGATTACAGGTGGGCGAGGGCTGGTGGCCGTGCCTCTGGTCTCCCAGCGGATGGATATTTTCGCCGTCAACGAGCAGGGGCCCAATTTTTTGTTCCGCAACCGCGGGGATGGCACCTTTGAGGAAATCGCCGCCGAGGTGGGGCTGGCGGATCCCAACGAGCACGGGCGCGGCGTGGCAGCAGTGGATCTGGATGGGGACGGGCGGCTGGACTTGGTGTACGGCAATTGGGAAGGGCCGCATCGCCTTTGGATCCAAACCCCCAGTGGCATTTTCAAAAACGTGGCTCCCCCCGAGCTGGCCAGGCCCTCCCGCATCCGCACGGTCATCGCTGCCGACTTCGACAACGACGGCTACCCGGAGCTGTTTTTTAACAACATCGGTGAGCCCAACCGCCTGTTTGGCTGGCGCTCCGGCTCCTGGCAGGCTATCGATATTGGGGAGGCAGCTGAGCCCCAGGGACTGGGGACAGGCGCAGCGGTGGCGGATGTGGATGGGGATGGGCGCCTGGAGCTGCTCATTGCCCACGGGGAATCGGGCGCCCAGCCTCTAAGCTTTTACCGGCCCCTGGCTAATGCCAATAACTGGCTGAGGGTCTTGCCCCTAACTCGCCAGGGATCCCCAGCCCGCGGCGCTCTGGTGCGGCTAGTAACTCCTGGCCGCCTGCAGATTCGGCCCATCGATGCCGGCAGCGGCTACCTCTGCCAAATGGAGCCGGTGGCCCACTTTGGCCTAGGATCCGAGACGGTGGTCAAGGAAATCCAGATCCAGTGGCCGGACGGGAAAGAAGTGCAAGTGGTCAACCCCCCTGTTAACCAGCTTCTGCGGATCCCCTATCCTGGCTAGTCGCTAATCTGAAACATCGAACCCCACTTGGTGGGCAACTTGGATTCTGGCCTAGATCTGCTGCCAGCGATCCCAATCTGTGATCATTGATGCAGCGTAGCCCCGCCCCATAGAGAAGTTGGGTTTTTTGACTGAGGTTGAAGCTGTTGGTGTGAGGGCCACATCTGAGCCCAGCCTGAGCAGAGGTTCGCCGTTGGTGAGGCGAAAACCATCGATCCCCAAGGGCAAAAACACCTCTCGAACCAGCGTGAGAATTTCTTCATCGGTCAAGCGCGCTGGGGCTTGCAGCCAGGTCAACTCTGCCTCGGCAGGCGCCAAACATAAAGCCGCTGGAAATAGCGCACCTGCTGGCTAACTAGCTCCTGCGGATCTCTATCCTATTCAGCTCTCCTGGCTTGATCTTTGCAGCGGCTTAGGTGCCGCAGCATGTAGCTTTCGAGCAGCATTCAGATCCCTGTCGATCTCCAGGCCGCACCTTTCACACCGAAACACCCGCTGGCAAAGTGGCATCTTCTGTCGGTGCCCACACCGTGAACACAGTTGGCTGGATGG
>NZ_JANSJL010000043.1:55639-57286 GCF_047502745.1 Synechococcus sp. F70.1 | reverse complement strand
CACCACCAACTGACAGCCGTAGAGTTGGGCCTTGTACTCTAGCTGTCGCCGTTCGCGATAGCGGGACGGAGTCCTTAACTCATAGAAGCCACAATCGGCTAAAGATCCGGCCAGGCGGTGATTCTTGAGGAGGTTTTCTACCTGCAAGTCCTCAATCACCACCAGCCGGTACTTCTTGGCCAAGTAGCTGGTCAGCCTGTGCAAGTTGTCTAGTCGTATGTCCGCCACCCGTTTGTGGGCCCTAGCAAGCTGCACCACTGCCTTCTTGCGGTTGGCGGATCCCTTTTGCTTGCGACTCAGCCGCCGATGCAGCCTCACCAAGCGCTTCTGGGCTTTGCGGTAGGGCTTGGGGTTATCAAACATTTCCCCACTGGCGCAGGTGGCCAGCTGGTTCCCGCCCGAGCCCACCCCTACCCCATCCCCCGTCTCCTCAACCTGCGGAGACAGGGCCTCGTACTTGTTCGCTTCAGCGGTGCGTAGCACTTAAGAGATGTACCACCGCCCAGCCCGCAGGCTGATCACGACGTTCTGGGGGGTGGCAGTAGGGGGGATCTCCGCACAGCGTAACCAGCCACTCACCAAGCGGGCCGGAGGCCTTAGATAGGTACCTTGATGCGGTTGCCGGAGATGTGGATGTTGCCTTCGAGATAAAAGCTGTCCTGTACCCCCTTGCGCTTGAAGCGGGGAAACCGGCCCAGTCCACTCCGCCAGCGTTTGTTCGCGTCAGCGGCGCGTAGCGCGCAGGCTTGCTCTAAGCTGCGGAGTGCCTGCTGCGGGGCGCACTTGGAGACTTGGTAGTACCAGGGGTTGGCCTTCTTGACCCCCACCACCAGCCGCTTGTGCAGGTCGTTCGCGACAGCGGTGCGGAGCACTTTGGCCGTGGGTAGTTTCGGCTTGGCCTCAATGGCCTGTTGGCAGATGGCCAGGCCCTAGTTGTAGGCACGGCGGGCTACACCGGCATGTTGGGCTGTCAGTGTCCGCTGTTTGTTGTTGAGCCTGAGCTCAGTCTTGCTCGCGTTAGCGGCGCGGAGCCCAAAGCCTAGCAGCACTTGCCCCCTAGAGGAACCCTGTCCCGCTAGCACGAGGAGGAATTCACTTCAGCTTTCGTGAGCCTTGAGGCCTGCCGTTGTTATTAAGATTCTCAGTGTGTTGGCATGAGCAGTGATAAGCTTCTCGGCCTGCTGGTGTCGGCCCTCCCAAAGCTCTGGTTGCAGCTCTTGGGGGACAGATTGGTCTGGACAACCCAGCTTTCTCTGTCAGGTTGCAAGAGGCGGCATTTCTCGAGGGCGAGCAAAGCCCTTTGAGCTGTTCTCATCCCGGATAAAAGCCGAGATTTACCACTTGCTCAAGAGTGTAGGGGCACTCGGCGGGCAGGTCGTCTTCAGCAAGCGGTGTTTCCTTTACTACGAGCAGGATCCCGTCTTGGTAAGCCTCTGCCAGAGCTGCCGCCAGCTCCGGTTTGAGGCTAGGACTCTCTTTGAGGAGTCGCTGAATTTGGCGGCGTTGCTCGCTAAGGGTTGCTCGCTAGCTTTTACCTCGCAAGTGAGGTTGGAACTGCCATTTCAGCAAATGGCCTAGCAGGATCCCCAGTCGATTGACCAGTTCCCGGCGCTCCTGCCTGCCCAAAGCCTCAATTTCCTCTGCCAA
>NZ_JANSJL010000043.1:51233-55539 GCF_047502745.1 Synechococcus sp. F70.1 | reverse complement strand
GATTGACCAGTTCCCGGCGCTCCTGCCTGCCCAAAGCCTCAATTTCCTCTGCCAAATGAACTCTGTCCAGTCGCTCCAACTGCCCCGACCTCAGCAGTGCCGCCTGCTCCTGGGTCCAGGCATAGAAGTCGCGCTCGTAAAGCTGCATACTCACTCCTATTTTTCAGGGTAAAAGCTGGGATCCATCACTTGCTCAAACGTGTAGGGACACTGATCAGGCAAATCCTGTAGAGAGAGGGGCGTTTCTCTCACCACCAGGAGCAGTCCTTTGCGATAGGCCTTCTCCATCGCTTCAGCTAGATAAGATTTGAGGCTGGGACTCTCCGCAATGAGTTCCTGGATATCCTGCCGCTGTTCGATGATCGTAGCCTGCCAGCTTTTACCGCGAAGCTGGGGCTGAAACTGCCACTTGAGGAGGTGTCCCAGCAGGATCCCCAGTCGATTGACCAATTCGCGGCGCTCCTGTCTGCCCAAAGCCTCGATTTCCTCTGCCAAGTGCTCAGTATCTAGCTGCTCCAGTCGGCCCGATCTCAGCAGCGTCGCCTGCTCCTGGGTCCAGGCATAGAAGTCACGCTCGTAAAGCTGCATGTCCACCCCCGTCTGGTTTCAGCTGCTGGGCCTTGCCTGTGAAAAGATTCGTTTGAGCCAAGAGTCCGCTAGACTAAAACCTGGACATCCCTTTTGCAACTCTCACTTCTATGGCCGACCCTCTCACCCCTCAGGTTAGCGAGCGCATCTGCAAGCACATGAACGAAGACCACGCCGATGCCCTAGCGCTCTATGCCAGAGTCTTCGGTCAGGTGGAAGGGGTGACCCAGGCCCGCATGCAGGCTATCGACTCGGAAGGGATGGACTTGCAGGTAGAGGTTGACGGAGCCGTACAAACGCTGCGCATTTCCTTTGATCACCCTCTCAAGGATTCCGAAGATGCCCACCACACCCTGATTGCCATGCTGAAACAAGCACGCGCTCGGGTTAAGCAGGGCAGTGTCTAGGCTGAGTCTCCTTGCCCGTGCATCCGTCTGCCTCAAGTAGCTAGCCGAGGCCCCGAGCAAGGGACGGATCTAGGTAGCCTGCTGCAGGAGCAGATCTAACTTGCCCTGGGCATCAAGGGCGTAGAGGTCGTCACAACCGCCGATGTGCTGGTTGTTGATGAAAATCTGGGGCACTGACCGGCGCCCGTTGGCCCGCTTGGCCATCTCCGCTCGCGCTGCCTCGTCCCCATCAATGGCGTATTCGATGTACTTGACTCCCTTGCGGTCTAGCAGCTGCTTGGCGCGAATGCAGAAGGGACAAAAACGCCATGTGTAGATCTCAACAGCCATAGGGAGAGAACGAACGCTTTCACATAGCTTAACATTTCAGTTGGCCTCCTTCCAGTTGTGGCCGATTTGGATATCCACCACCAGCGGTATGGAGAGGGGCACTGCCCCTTCCATTTCTCTTTGAATGAGTGGCTGTAAGTCCTGCCATTCTGAGGGCTCTACTTCAAACACCAGCTCGTCGTGAACCTGCAAAAGCAAACGCGAGCGAAAGTTCTGCAGCTTTTCCTGCAGGCGAACCATGGCCACTTTGATGATGTCTGAAGCGGATCCCTGAATGGGGGCGTTCACGGCAGCCCGCAGCTCAGCTTGCTTGCGATGGCCCGACAGCTGAGACAAATTGGGGAAATAGCGACGGCGGCCCAAGATGGTTTCCACATAGCCATGTTCTTCCACAAAGGCTTGGGTGGCGCGGAGATAGGCAAAAACGCCGGCATAGCGCTCGTTAAATCGCCGCAAAAATTCCTTGGCTTCTGCCAGAGATACGCCAGCAGTGCGGGCAAAACGCTGCGCCCCCATGCCGTAAATAACTCCATAATTGATTGTCTTGGCAAGGCGACGTTCTTCGCTAGTTACCTCTTGTTTTTCAAAGAGCAAGCGAGCAGTAAGGGTGTGCACATCTTCCCCTGAGCGAAAGCCCTCGATGAGCGTTGGCTCTTGGCTGAGGTGGGCCAAGATGCGCAGCTCAATTTGCGAGTAGTCAGCCGAGGCCAATAGCCACCCCTCCTGGGGAATGAAGGCCTGGCGAATGCGGCGGCTGAACTCGCTGCGGATGGGGATGTTTTGTAGGTTGGGGTTAGAGGAGCTGAGTCGGCCAGTAGCGGTAACAGTCTGGTTGAAGTTGGTGTGCACCCTGCCCGTATCGCGTCTTACCAGAGCTGGCAGCGCGTCCACATAGGTGGATTTGAGCTTGGCCAGAGTGCGGTACTGGAGAATCGTTTCAACAACTGGGTGATCTCCTTCCAGCTTCTCCAAAACCGAAGCATCGGTGGAGTAGCCGGTGGCTGTCTTGCGAGTTTTTCGGATATCTAGCTTTAGCTTTTCAAAAAGCAGGGATCCCAGTTGCTTGGGAGAGTTGAGGTTAAAAACCTCGCCTGCTTGGGCGTAGGCTTTCTGCTCCAAAGTCTGCAGCTCTTTCTCCAGTTCCTGAGAAAACTGCTTGAGAAACTCAGTGTCGATGCGGATGCCGACCCACTCCATTTCTTCCAAAACGTGAGCCAAGGGCAGCTCCACCTGGATAAAAAGATTCCAGAGGCGTGGGTCAGTTTGCTGTAGCTTTTCGGTGAGGATGGGCACCAAACGATAGGCGCAGTAGGCATCAGTTCCGCAATATTCTGCCACTTTGGGGATAGGCAGATCGGCAATGGACTCTGCTTTACCCAGCAGCTTTTCGTAGTTGGTGGTGGGTAAATTTAGATAGGCAGCTGCCAAATCAGCCAAGTTGTGGCTAGCTTCTGGATTGAGCACATAGCTAGCCAACATGGGATCAAATTGGATCCCTTGTAGGCGGATGCCATGAGCGCGAAAAATGCTGAGATCATACTTGCAGTTTTGCAGGCTTTTGGGGCGACTGGGATCCTCCCAAATGGGCTGTAGGCTCTGTTTGACTAGGTTCCAGTCCAAGTTGGATCCCTGGCGGTGGCCAATGGGCAAATAGGCAACATCCCGCTCCGACCAACAGCAGCCAATCCCCACCAGTTGGGCGTCGCGGGGATCTAGACTCGTGGTTTCCGTGTCCCAGGCTACGATCCCGGAGCAAGCCAACAGCTCCTGCCGCAACCGCTCCAACTGCTCAGGGGTATCCACAATGCGTACCGGCGGCAGAGAAGGGGGGGGATGTGCAGCAAAATCAAACCAAAGGGCCTCGTCGTCGGCAGAGCCATTCTTTGAACCTGTCCTGGCTTCAGAGGCTTGGGCTGGGATCCCGCCCAAAGTGGCTTGCAGCTTGCGCACTTGAGCAATGAAACTGCGAAACTCTAGTTTCTCCAAAAGCGGCAGCACTTCCGCCGGGTCAAACCCGGTCAGCCTCATGCTCTCCCAGTCGGGCAAAAGGGGGACATCACAGTGAATCCGAGCCAGAAATTGGGAGTGCTGGGCTGCGGTGATCCCTTCCTTGAGGTACTGCTGGACTTTGCCAGGGATCTCCTCCAGATGGTTGAAAATCTCCTCCAAGCTGCCGTAGCGCTGCAAGAGCTCTGCCGCTCGCTTGGGGCCGATCCCCTTGACGCCGGGAATGTTGTCGGAGGGGTCACCACAGAGGGCTTTGTAGTCGACCACCTGCCAAGGCCAGATGCCCAATTTCTCTTTGACCTCTTGGGGGCCAAATTCGCTGACGCGATCTTTGCTGTTGAGATGCAGAACCCGAATTCTTCCCTCGGGGTCAATCAACTGAAAGAGATCCTGGTCGCCGCTTAAGATCTGCACCCGATACTCTTGGGGGGCAAGCCTACAGAGTGTACCCAGAATATCGTCAGCCTCAAAGCCGGGCACTGCCAAAATCGGAATGCGCAGCGCCGCCAACACCTGCCTGAGGTTTTCCACATCCTCAATAAACTCCGGCGGCGTTTCCGGACGGCCTGCTTTGTAGGTTTCATCGGCCTCGTGGCGAAAGGTGGGCTGCCGGGTATCAAAGGCAACAGCTATGTGGGTGGGGGGGTATTTCTCCAAGACCTCCAGTAGCGATTTCAAAAAGCCAAAGCTGACACTGGTCGGGATCCCAGTGGAGGTGCGCAAGCCCCCCTCGCGGCTATGGGCAAAGGCGTAAAAAGAGCGGTAGGCCAGGGAGTGGCCATCGACCAAAAGCAGCCTCGGAGGGTGGGAAGCCATCGGCCAAGACCAAGAACTGAGTCCAGCCTATCGTTTGCTGCCCCCTAGGGCCGCCAGGGAAACTGGCGAAAGTTGGGAGGACGCTTCTCCAAAAAAGCGCGTCTGCCCTCGGCAGCTTCCTCGGTCATGTAATACAAGAGCGTCGCGTCTCCCGCCAG
>NZ_JANSJL010000043.1:35402-51133 GCF_047502745.1 Synechococcus sp. F70.1 | reverse complement strand
TGCCCTCGGCAGCTTCCTCGGTCATGTAATACAAGAGCGTCGCGTCTCCCGCCAGCTCCTGCAGTCCCATCTGGCCGTCGCAATCGGCGTTGAAAGCAGCCTTGAGGCAGCGGATGGCCAGAGGACTGTGTTGGAGGATCTCCCGCGCCCAGCGGATCCCTTCGGCTTCCAGTTCCTCCACCGGCACCACTGCATTGACCAGGCCCATCTCCAGGGCTTGCGCTGCGGTGTACTGGCGGCAAAGAAACCAGATTTCGCGCGCTTTTTTTTGTCCCACCACCCGCGCTAGGTAGCTGGCCCCAAAGCCGCCGTCAAAGCTGCCCACCCGTGGCCCGGCCTGGCCAAAGATGGCGTTGTCGGCAGCGATGGTCAGGTCGCAGATGAGATGCAAAACATTGCCCCCACCAATGGCGTAGCCGGCCACTAGGGCAATCACCACCTTGGGCAGGGAGCGGATGATGCGCTGGAGATCCAAGACGTTAAGACGGGGAACCCCGGCCTCATCCAGGTAGCCGGCCTCTCCCCGCACGCTCTGATCCCCGCCGGCGCAGAAAGCATACTTTCCATCCGTATGGGGCCCGGCGCCCGTCAAGAGCACGACTCCAATACTGGGATCCTCCCGCGCATCCAGAAAGGCATCAATCATTTCGACGATGGTCTTGGGGCGGAAGGCATTGCGCTTGTGGGGCCGGTTGATGGTGATCTTGGCGATGCCGTCCGTCTTCTCGTAGAGGATGTCTTCGTAGAGCTTGGCCGTCTGCCACATGGTGTCCAGAGTCCCAACTGCCCTCCCATTATCCCGCTAGGGGGTGGCCCGGAGGAGGGATCCCAACAGCCCTTCCAGGGTGTACTCCTGAGCCACCACATCTACCCGCCCTAAGACCTTCTTGCAGGTTTCCGCCGTTTTGGGGCCGATGGCAGCAATCTGTACCGGTGGATCCCAGACTTCAGGGCCTAGCCCTGCCTGGCGCAGGAGATGGGCAAAATGCTGCACCGTTTTGGAGCTGGCAAAGGTGAGAATATCCACCTGGCGGGTCTTTAGGGCTTCCAGGACTTGGGGATCCGCCGCTGCCGGACAGGTCGACTGATAAGCGGCCACCTCCACCACCTCGGCTCCGCGTTGCCGCAGCCCTTGCACCAGCTCCTCCCGGCCTCCAGATTCGACGCGGGGAAAGAGGATGCGCTGCCCCTGCACCGGCTCCGGCCAAATGGGCAGCAAGGCTTCGGCCACAAACGCGGAGGGCATCAAATCTGGGCGGATGCCATACTGAGCCAGCACCGCCGCCGTTTTGGATCCCACCACCGCCACTTGCAGGGAGTGGAGCGCCCGGCTATCTCGCCCCTGCTGCTGCAGCCGCTCGAAAAAAGCCTGCACCCCATTGGCCGAAGTCAGCAGCAGCCAGTTGAACTGTTGCAAGTTGGCAATGGCGGTGTCCAGGGGATCCCAACTGCTAGGAGGCTGGATCACCAGGGCAGGCATCTCCACCACCCGCGCCCCCTGAGCCCGCAGCAGCTCGCGAAAAGCCGGCGACTGCCCCTCAGCACGGGTGACCAGCACCGTCTTGCCTGCCAAAGGAGCCGGTGGCGGCAACGGTGGGATCCCCGGCAAAAATTCCTGCCGCAGCCGCACCACCTCGCCCACTACCAAGAGCGCCGGCAGCTTCTCCCCAGCTTCTAGCTCTCCTCCTTCCCCCTGCTGCAGCTCCGCCAAGGTGCCCACCCAAACCCGCTGCTCCGCCTGCCCCGCCCCCCAGATCAGGGCCACTGGGCGGTCTGCCGGGATCCCAGACTCCAGCAACCGGGTGCCAATGGATTGCCGCTGCCGGGATCCCATCAAAATCACCAGCGTATCCAACTGGGCCAGAGCGCCCCAGGGCAGAGCTTCCAGCTCATGGGCAGTCAGCACGGCAAAGGCGCGGCTCAGGTGTTTATCGGTCAACGGGATCCCAGCCCACAAAGGGCCAGCTAGGGCCGACGACAAGCCTGGCCAGATCTCAAACGGACAGCCTGCCTCCCGCAGGGCCTGCACTTCCTCACGGGCGCGGCCAAAGATCAAGGGATCCCCCGACTTGAGGTGGACCACCTGCTTGCCTTCTCGGCAGCGCTGGATGAGCCAGCGAATGCCCTCCTGCAAACCCGCTTCTCCGGAACGTCGCCACACCTGGGCCTGCGGGGACAACTCCGCCAACAAGCGCTCGTCCACCAGCTCATCCACCCAAACCGCCTCGGCCTGCCGCAGGATCTCCAGCGCCCCTTGCGTCAGACCCGCCCGCCCGCCCAGCCCCGCTCCCACCAGATACACCTTGCCCATGGGGATGTGTTGCTGTCTCTGGTCTCAACTATCCCATCCTGCCGCAAAAGCAGGATCTTAGCCCCCTCTCTCCAATCTTCCAGCTAGGCTAAGAAGAGCCCTGCCCCTTGACGGAAAAGCGTGGAAGCCCATGGCTAACGCCGTTGCAAAGCCTTGGCCGCGCCGGCAGTTTCTGGCTGCTGGAGCTGCTCTACTGGCGGTGAGAGCGGGATCCCGCCAATCCCGGCCTCTGCGGCTAGTAACCAACTGGTATGCCCAAGCCGAACACGGCGGCTTCTACCAAGCCCTGGCCCTGGGCATCTACGCCGACTACGGCCTGCAGGTAGAAATCCGCATGGGGGGAGCAGCGGTCAACGTGCTGCAACTCCTGGCGGGGGGGGCAGCAGACTTCGTCCTCGGCGGCAGTCCTGACGCCCTGGCCGCCCTGCAATCCGGGATCCCGGTGCTCACCGTGGCTGCCTTTTTCCAAAAGGATCCCCAGTGTCTCTTGGCCCATCCGGGGGTGGGCATTGAGCGCCTAGAAGACTTGCGGGGCAAGCCCATCTGGGTCTCGCCAGGGGCCAACCTCACCTACTGGCCGTTCTTGCGGGCCAAATTTGGCTTTAGCGACAGCCAAAAGCGCCCCTACAACTTCAGCCTCACCCCCTTCCTGCTCGACAAGTATTCCGCCCAGCAGGGCTATGTCACCTCCGAGCCCTTCCGCGTGCGCCAGGAGGGCGGTTTTGATCCCGTCGTCTTTCTCTTGGCCGACTACGGCTATTCCCCTTATGCCACTACCTTGGAGACCACCCGCCCCTTTGCCGAACAGTACCCTGACCAAGTGCGCAAGTTTGTGGCCGCCTCCATTGAAGGGTGGCAAAGCTACCTAGAGGATCCCCGCCCCGGCAACCGCCTCATCCGCGAGGACAACCCCAACATGAGCGAGGCCCTCTTGGCCTACGCCCACCAGGCCCTAAAAGACTACGGCCTCCTCACTGCCGGCGACGCGGCTACCCTGGGGATCGGCGCCATGACCCACCAGCGCTGGCAGACCTATTTTCAGGAAATGGTTGCCCTGGGAGTTGTCGAAGCTGGCTTGGACGTCCAGCAAGCCTACACTCTTGACTTTCTTCCTAGCCAGAGTGCTTAATACCGCCAAGCTCGGCAGCGTCGGGTGGGGCAGAGGGTCGTTGCCAAAGTGCGGCAGCACTCCGCCGAGTCGATAGCATTGAACCCTGCTAGACCAAGATGTATCTGGAGGGGGGATACTGGCGGGCTTCTTCTTGGTGCTCTCAGGACGGGATCTAGTCTGCGTACAGACCACCTCTCAACCGCTTTCTCCTCGGCGCCGCCCAGCAGCTGCACAGCTGTGAAGGATGGGTTCGCAAAGGCCTCTCCCACGATGAGATTTTGGATCGGCTCACCGTCAGGGTATCCCTATCCCCCTGGCAAAAATTTCGACCCTTTGTCAAGCTTCTCTGGCCCTTGCAGTCGGCAAGCGCCCAACTAACTGGCCCCTGGGATTGCAATTGCTAAGAAAGTTAGCTCTCCTTGGGATCCCCGCGTAATATATTTTTTCACACGCTCCCCGCCAAATTCGCCATCCTGAAAATAGGAGCTATCTCAAGCTTTGAGAGTTGGCGAGGGGAGAGAAAAAATGGAAGCCCGCGAACGTAGCCGAATCATTGCTTCGGAGTGGATGATCGACAGCCAAAACCCGGTTCACTCTATCTCCCGTCTGAAGCAGCGGGGAACCTACTCCGACATCACCCTATGGTGGCTGGTGGTGCAACTCAACCTGATGGAACACAACTCTATTCCTTCCGATCCTCGCTAGAGTTAACACCCCCAGCGGGGTTGAAGACATCCTCCCCCTCAAGTCCAAGCTCAAACATTAAAAAAAGCAAAAGAAGAGCTGAAAAGTACCAGCTCTTCCTGTTAAGCAAGCCGCAAAGTTCTCAGTTGCGGGTGGGCAGCGCTGCTACCTGAGCTGGTTGCGCTGGCAAAAGGGGCCGCTGGACAATTTCCGTTGCCAGGGCACTGCGCAAGTGGGCTGCCACCGCCACCGTCGTCACATCATAGCTCTGGATGGCCAAACGTGGGTAGAAGCCAATGCCAAGAATTGGCAAGAGCAGGCACAGGGCCACTGCCATTTCCCGCGGGCGCAGATCGCCCAGGTACTCTTCCAGCACCAGGCTGGGATCCGAAGGGCCATAGAAAGTCTGCCGCAGCAGAGAAAGCAAGTAGACAGGCGTCAAGATAAGACCCACTGCCGCCAGCAGCGCCACCCCTGCTTTGAAGGCTGGTGCATAGGCGTCGCTGGTGGTCAAGCCCAAAAATACCGTCAGCTCGGCCACAAAGCCGCTCATCCCCGGCAGCGCCAAAGAGGCCAAAGCTCCTGCCGTAAACAGGGCAAAGGTCTTGGGCAGTTGCTTGGCCAATCCTCCCAACTTCTCCAGAAAAAGGGTGTGGGTGCGCTCATAGGTGATCCCTGTTAGGAAGAAGAGCACCGCCGCGATCAGCCCGTGGGAGATCATCTGCAGCAGAGCACCATTAAGCCCCAGCTCCGTAAAAGTTGCCATGCCAATCAACACAAAGCCCATGTGGGCAATGGAGGAGTAGGCCAGCCGCCGCTTGAGGTGGTTTTGTCCCAAGGCCGCCAGCGCCCCATAGATGATGTTCACTGCCCCCAGCACCGCCAGCACCGGGGCAAAGTACACGTGGGCCTCCGCTAGGAGATTCGCGTTTAGGCGGATGAGGCCATAGCCCCCCATCTTGAGCAGTACCCCGGCCAGGATCATAGAAATGGGCGCCGAGGCTTCGCTGTGGGCATCGGGCAGCCAAGTGTGGAGGGGAAAAATCGGGAGCTTGACCCCGAAGGCCATGAGGAAAGCCGTATACGCCAAGATCTGCAGGGCCAGCGGGTAGGACTTAGCACCTAGCTCTGCCATCTCCAGGCTAAAGCCCTCGCCAGCAAAGGCCATTGTCAGGGATCCCACCAAGATAAAGATCGAAGCAGCGGCGGTGTAGAGGATGAACTTAGTGGCAGCATACTGGCGCTGCGGCCCGCCCCAGATGGCGATGAGGAGATAAACAGGCACTAGCTCAATCTCCCACATCAAGAAAAAGAGGAGCAGATCCTGCGCCAAGAACACACCCACCTGGGCGCCGTACAGGAGCAGCAGCAAAAAGAAAAATAGACGCGGCTTGTAGGCCACCTCCCAAGCTGCCACAATCGCCAAAGTCGTAATCAAGCCCGACAGCAGCACCAGCGGGAAGGACAGGCCGTCCACCGCCAGCGACCAGTGGAACCCGATCTGGGGCACCCAGGCGTAACGCTCGGCCAGTTGCAGCGAAAAATCCCGCAGGTCGTAGTGCCACCCAAAGATGTAGGCCATCAGGACCAAATCCAAAGCCCCCACGGCAAGGGCATACCAACGCGCCCAGCGGCTCTGGGGAAGCAGGGGGATCCCGAAGGCACCCAGCAGCGGCAGGAGCACCAGGGCCGACAGCCAAGGAAACTCAAGAGGACTGCTCATGATTGAGAATAGGTACTTATACTCAACGTCTCAATGATATGAAGCTATGTAAACAAATGGAAAGCGACCTTTACAAAAAAATCTGCGCAAGAGCGCAGACCTGGACAAGGTTTCTCTGATGGTAAGCATCAAGGCTTGGCAAGAGAGCGGCGATGGCGGCCCAAGTGCAAGCTGCGCTGCCCCAATGCCTAGCTACTCATCTTCGGCAAAAACAAAGCGGTGCAATTCGTCCAGGGTGGGCTCTGGGCTTTCCAGGGCAAAAAGGACTGCGTCTTCCACTACGGCGCTCACTTTCTCGTGAATGGCCTGGAAGTCCGCCTCAGTCATCAAGTTGTGTTCCAAGGCGTAGCGCTCCAGGCGTTTGATGGGATCCCGCTGCCGCCAAAATTCCTTTTCTTCGGGGCTGCGCAGCTCGTCGGGGTCAGCCAGAGAGTGGCCGCGGAAGCGGTAAGTGAGGCACTCCAGGAGAGTGGGGCCTTCTCCGGCACGGGCGCGGGCGATGGCCTGTTGAGCTGCTTCCCGCACCGCCAGCACGTCCATGCCGTCTACTTGGTAGCCAGGCATGCCAAAGGCTGGGCCCTTGAGGTAGATGTCGGTTACCGAAGTGGCACGCCTGTGGGCCATGCCAATAGCCCAGAAGTTGTTCTCCACCACGTAGACGATAGGCAACTTCCAGAGGGCGGCCATGTTGAGACATTCGTAAAATTGGCCGTTGTTGCAGGCCCCATCCCCAAAAAAGCAGACGGTTACCTGGTCAGTGCCGCGGTACTTGGCCGAAAACGCTGCCCCTGTAGCCACAGGGATCCCTTCGGCCACAAAGGCATAGCCTCCCAAAAAGTTGTGCTCTGCCGAAAACAGATGCATGGAGCCGCCCCGACCCTTGCTGCAGCCAGTGGCCTTGCCGAAGAGCTCCGCCATCACCGCTCGCGGCGGGATCCCAGCGCTGAGGGCATGCACGTGATCTCGGTAGGTGCTGCAGATGTAGTCGGTGGGCTTGAGCGCCTTGATCACCCCCGTGGACACAGCCTCCTGCCCGTTGTACAGGTGCACAAAGCCGAACATCTTGCCCTTGTAGTACATCTCGGCGCACTTGTCCTCAAACAGGCGGCCCAGCACCATGTCTTCGTAGAGCATTCGAGCCTCTTCGGCGGAGATGCGGGGACTAGCCACGGGAGGGGTAAGTTCCTGAACCATTCTGAAATTCAATTGAGGGTAACCCGTTCTTGCAGTTTTTCAATTATCCCACGCTCAGGAACACCTGCGATCCCGCCAACTGGAGATCGAGGGGGATCCCAGCGGTAGACTGAAAGGTTAAGGCAGGAGGCATTGCCGTTGCAGCAGCCACGTCGAAGTCAAAACTCCGTCCCGCTGAGGCGAAGGCCGCAAGAGCAGGCACCCTGGCAAGGGTCTCGGGCGGCTGGGATCTCTCCCCCGAACCGGAACGGCTGGCCAACATAGCGGGGTGCGCCTATGGGAGCCCGTTGGGTTAGCGGTTTCGTGGCGGTGCTGTTTGCCCTGACGGTTACCCTGCTAGGGGGCTGGTACTTCACGGCAGCCCTTGGGCTGATTATTTTTCTGGCCCAACTGGAGTTCTTTCGGCTGGTACGGGCTAAGGGCAATGCGCCGGCCATGCGCACCACCATGTTTTCCAGCCAGGTGCTGGTGATTTTGCAGCAGGTCAAGCCCGAGTGGACCAGCCCTGCTTTTATTGTGGCGGGATCCATCATCTGTTTTTATTTGCTCTTTAAGCCCAAGGTGGCCACCATTGCCGATATTGCCACCTCAATTTTGGGACTGTTTTACTGTGCTCTGCTGCCCAGTTTTTGGATTCGGGTCAGGGCTTTGTCTTTATCCAAGGGCATTGGCGAAGGGCTATGGATTACGCTGTTGGCCATTGGCTGTGTCATTGCTGCCGATGTAGCGGCCTACCTGTGTGGTCGGGCCTTTGGGCGCACCAAGCTCTCCACCCTCAGCCCTAAGAAGACGGTGGAAGGGGCAGTGGCCGGGATCGCAGCCAGCATGGCCCTGGCTATGCTGGGAGCCCACTACCTAAACTGGCCCTGGAGCTGGCTGAGCGGCAGCGTGTTGGGGTTTTTGATTGGGTTAACTAGCCTGCTGGGGGATCTCACCGAGTCCCTCATGAAACGGGATGCGGGAGTAAAAGACTCCGGGGATCTCATTCCCGGCCACGGCGGCATTTTGGATCGGGGCGATAGCTACGTCTTTACCGGGCCGCTGGTGTTTTACTTTATGGAATGTCTGGAATGGCTCAACGCCTATTTCAGTCAATAATCGGGTTTTGTTCCTCAGCCTTCCTTTGCTGCATCTCCAAGATGACTTGTCTGACGTTTTCCAGGCAGCAAAATCCCTGCGGGTTGTTCACCTGACAGCCACAGCCCCTGGCTTTGATGTGGTCGGCAATCCCCTCGAGGATAGCCTGGGGCGTTTTGGATCCCTGGAGCTCTTGCCAAATGCGCCGGCGCGTCCATCCAAAACAGTAGCAGACAGGCACGTCCTCGCCACTTTCTTTTTGAAAGACGGGAACCTTGAGGTCGTCAACTCCAAAGCTCTGACCTTCCTCAGAAAAATAGACGACGGGGCAAAGGGGATCCCGACAAAACGCATAGCTGGCGTTAGCATTAAGTTGCTCCAAAGCCTGACAAGACAGAAGGCTCTTCAGCGTAATCAGTTGAATCGGGATCCCTTGCTCCCCGCTCTTTGGACACAAGGGCTGCCAAGCATTAGCAGAAAATGGGACAAGGGGTTCTTTTGTCATGGGTTATCGAGCCGTTGTTGAAAGATAGCGCAAGAGGAACTTTTCTCCTGCTCAGAAAATTGTTGTTGACACTTTTCAATGAGTGTCGATAACTCCCCTCTAAGTTCCTGGAGATGGGCAATTGACTTGTCGATTTGTCTTAGTTTTTCGGTTAGCTTTACGTACACCTGCCAACAGGGCAGGGCTTGCCCGTTCTCCTGAAGCAGGAGCAATTCTTTGATCTCGGCCAGGGTAAGTCCCAAAGCCTTAGCGCGGGCAATGAAAGCTAGCCGCTCCAGCTCAGCTTCTCCGTAGAGGCGGTAGCCCCCCTCTGTCCTACGGGGCTTGGGGATGAGCCCCAGGCGCTCGTAGAAGTAGAGGGTCTGGGGGCTGATGCCCAACTTCTCGGCTACCTGACCCACCCGCAGCAGCTCAGACATGCCGGGTTCTCTACCCTCTCTCCAGAAGCTCTCTTAGCCTAAACCCTGTAGCTAACTACAAGGTCAAGAGGGATCCCCAGAAAGCCCACCTCCCCAAAAGAGCCCGACGGCTGGGAGTAAGCTTGCTAACCTAGTTAGGGTAGTCCCTTGAGCAACCCGGCCTCCGCATGACTGCTGCACCTTCCCTCGCCAACCTGCCCAGCCAGTACAACCCCTTTGAGACCGAGCCCAAGTGGCAGCGCTTTTGGGAGGAAAAGGGGTTTTACGTGGCGGATCCCAAGGCGCCGGGGGAAGCCTTCAGCATGGTGCTGCCCCCCCCCAATGTTACGGGCAGCCTGCACATGGGCCATGCCTTTGCCTTTACCCTGCCAGATGTGGTGGTGCGCTACAAGCGCATGCGCGGCTACAACGTCCTCTGGCTGCCGGGCACGGATCATGCCAGCATTGCCGTGCACACCATTCTGGAAAACCAACTGCGCCAGGAGGGCAAGAGCCGCTTTGACCTGGGCCGCGAGGCTTTTCTGGAGCGGGCCTGGGCTTGGAAGGAGGAGTCGCAGGGCACCATCAAAAGCCAACTGCGGCGGCTGGGCTTGTCGCTGGACTGGACACGGGATCGCTTTACCCTCGATGAGGGGCTGAGCCGGGCAGTTACGGAAGCCTTTGTCCGCCTCTACGAAGCAGGGCTCATCTATCGGGGCGAGTATCTGGTCAACTGGTGTCCGGCCACCCAGTCGGCGGTCTCCGACATCGAGGTGGACAACAAAGAGGTCAAGGGCCACCTCTGGCATTTCCGCTACCCCTTGGCCGCCGACCCCAGCCAGTACCTGGTGGTGGCCACCACCCGCCCTGAGACAATGCTGGGGGATACAGCCGTGGCGGTTAACCCCCAAGACGAGCGCTACCGCCATCTCATCGGCCAGTTTGTCCGGCTGCCCATCAAGGATCGCCTTATCCCCATCATTGCCGACGAGTATGTGGATCCCACCTTTGGGTCTGGATGCGTCAAGGTTACCCCAGCCCACGACCCCAACGACTTTGAGATGGGCCAGCGCCACCAGTTGCCCTTGATCAACATCCTCAACAAGGACGGCACCCTCAACGAGAACGGGGATCCCTTCACTGGCCTGGATCGCTTTGTGGCCCGCGAGAAGGTGGTGCAGTGGTTTGCCGAGCACGGCCTGCTGGAGAAGGTGGAAGAGTACACCCACACCGTGCCCTATAGCGACCGGGGGGGTGTGCCCATTGAGCCTTTGCTCTCCATCCAGTGGTTTTGCGATGTCTCGGGGATGGCAGCTCGTTGCTTGCAGGAGGAGCGGGAACACCACAACCCCCGCTTTATTCCGGAGCGCTGGACCAAGGTTTACACGGGCTGGCTGGAGAAGCTGCGCCCCTGGTGCATCTCGCGACAACTGTGGTGGGGGCACCAGATCCCAGCCTGGTATCCGGTCATCAACGGCCAGCTCCCTGAGGATCCCCAGGTTTTTGTGGTGGCTCGCAATGAGGAGGAAGCCTGGATCAAGGCGCGGGAGAAGTTTGGTCCAGAAGTTGAGCGGCTGGAGCGGGATCCCGATGTTTTGGACACCTGGTTTAGCTCGGCTCTGTGGCCCTTTTCCACGCTGGGCTGGCCAGAGGAGACGGAGGACTTCAAGCGCTACTACCCCACCTCCCTGATGTCGACGGGCTTCGACATCATCTTTTTCTGGGTGGCCCGCATGGCCATGATGGGGGTGCAGTTTACCGGCCAGATCCCCTTCAAAGATGTCTACATCAACGGCCTGGTGCGGGACGAGCACGGGGCGAAGATGTCCAAGTCCAAGGGCAACGGCATCGATCCCATCGAGCTCTTGGACAAGTACGGCACCGATGCCCTGCGCTACGCTCTGGTCAGGGAAGTGGTGGGGGCTGGGCAGGATATCCGCTTAGCTTACGACCGCAAGACCGGCGAGAGCGCCAGCGTGGAGGCAGCCCGCAACTTTGCCAACAAGATCTGGAACGCCTCCCGCTTTGTGTTGATGAACTTGGAGGGACAGACCCCCGCCCAACTGGGATCCCCTGCCCCGGAAGCGCTGGAGCTGGCCGATCGCTGGATCCTCTCCCGGCTGCACTCCACAGCCACCCAAGTGATCGAGGAGCTGGAAGCCTACGGCCTGGGCGAGGGGGCGCGGCTTCTGTACTCCCTAATTTGGGACGACTTTTGTGACTGGTACATCGAGCTGGCTAAACCTCGGCTGCGGGGAGAAGACCTGGCCTCCAAGCGCACGGCGCAGCAGGTGTTGGCCAAGGTGCTAGAGACCATCCTCCGGCTGCTCCACCCGTGGATGCCCCACGTCACCGAAGAAGTCTGGCAACTGCTTACCCAGGCTAACCAGACTACTTCCATCTCGGTGCAGCCCTATCCCACCCCTGACCCCAGCTGGGTTAACCCCCAACTGGAGCGGGAGTTTGGCTTGGTCACCCAAGTCATCACCAGCCTGCGCAACCTGCGAGCGGAAGCTGGCCTCAAGCCCCATCAAACCATCGCCGCGCTGCTGGTTACCGAGGATCCTGAAGAGCAGCGGATTCTCACCGCCGCCCAGGCCTATATCCGCGAGCTGGCCAAGGTTGAGTCGCTGGAGATTGCAGGATCCCTGGCCACGGAGCCCAGGCAGGTGGCGGCGGCCGTGGTGGGCACGGTGCAGGTGCTGGTGCCCCTGGCAGGGCTGGTGGACGTGGAGGCGCTGCGGGCCAAGCTGCAGAAAGACCTAGCCAAACTGGAAAAAGAGGCCCAAGGGATCCGCACTCGCCTGGAAAACCCCAACTTCTTGAGCCGCGCCAACTCTGACGTGGTGCAGGCTAGCCGCAGGCAACTGGCGGAGCTGGAGGCCCAGATGCAGCTCTTGCAGGCCCGCTTGGAGAAGCTGGGCTAGGCTATGGCTTGTCCGGCCAGGGATCCGTCAGGTCGGCGGTCAAGGGATCCCAGTCCCATCCCCAGTCGCGGGCAATGGCTTGGGTGAGGCCCAGTTGTCCATGGCCGGGGTAGCGGGCTAGAGACACCAGAAGATCTACCAGTTGCTCGCCGCTGGGCATGCGGCCAAAGATGTGCAGCCCGTCCCGGATTTGGGATTCTTTGAGCTCGCAGAGATAGCCATCCAGGCGGTTCCAATCTTCCTCTTTTTCCAGGTTGAACTGCTGATCCAGGTGCTCTGAGCGGACCAGCTCCTCAATCTGGGCGCGAATGAGGGGGCAGCGGCTGGGATCCAACTGTTGGGCCTGCACGTACTCATCCATTAGCCGTTCCAACTCCGCCAAGGGGCCGTACAGCTCGGCGCGGGTGAGGGGCGGGGTGAGGTGATCGATAATCACGGCTTGGGCTCGCCGCTTGGCCTGGGACCCTTCCCCTGGATCGTTGACGATAAAAGGGTAAAAGTGGGGCAGGGGCCCCAGGGCAATCTCCGGGTAGCAGGTAGAGGAAAGGGCGGATCCCTTGCCGGGCAGCCATTCTAAGTTGCCGTGCTTGCCCACATGCACCACCGCCTGCACGCCAAAGACCTGCCGCAGCCACAGGTAAAAGGCTAGGTACTCATGCGGGGGCACCAGATCTGGGGCGTGGTAGTTCAAAGAAGGATCCCGGTCGTAGCCTCGCGGCGGCTGGATGCCGACAAAAACGTGCCCTAGCTGCAGTCCCACCACGGGAATATCCTGAGAGGGCGGATCCCCCCATTGCCGGATGAGATCGGTTTGGATGGGCTCCGGCAAGCAGGCAAACCACTCGCGGTAAAGGGCGGCGGAAAGGTGTTGCCGAGCCGGGCGCAGGGATCCCAGCGGGTCATAGGTTTGGCTTTGGGTTAGCCAGCCAATCAACTCATCGCCGCTCTGGGGGATGGGGCCCACTTGGTAGCCGTTGTCTTTCAGGGCCTTGAGGATCTCGACACAGCTAGCTGGCGTATCCAACCCAACTCCATTGGCCAGGCGTCCATCCCGGCTAGGGTAGTTGGCCAAAACCAAAGCCAGTCGCCGCTGGGGAGGGGGAGTGCGCCGCAGTTTTACCCAGTTGGCTGCTAGATCGGCTACAAACTCCACCCGATCTGGCACCGCCTCATAGGCCACGACTTCCGTTTGCAAGCGGGGATCCCGCTGTTGAACAGCTTTAAAGGAAATGGCGCGGCTAATAATGCGCCCATCCACCTCGGGCAAAGCCACATTCATGGCCAGATCCCGCGCCCCCAAACCCCGCGTCGAGTCCTCCCAGCTCTGCCGGGATCCGCTGCTGAGGATGACCTGCAAAACGGGGACATCCAACTCCTGCCATAGTTTCACATCGGGCTGCTGGCTGTCCAAGCGCGCTAGCGAAAAACTGGTGGTATTGAGCAACACCTCAATCTGGCCGCCAAAGTGATCCCGAAGGGCTTGAGGCAAGTCGGGGTCTTGAAGGCTATAGGTGTAAAGGCAAAAGGGCTGCAACCCTCGCTCCAGCAGGGCTCTGGCCAAAGCATCGATGGGCTGGGTGTTTCCCGCCAGCACATGGGCCCGGTAGAGCAAAATCCCCACCTTGGGAGCCGGGGAAGGGGCCGGCAGAGCGACAGGAGGGTGGTAGACCCCCAGGCGAGGCAACACTTGAGGATCCGGCACGGGATATTGGCGCCCCAAAAATTCCCTGGCTAGAAACAGCAGACAGGCCGCCACATTCTCCGCTCCCCCCTCCAGCCAGTACCGCCACACCCGATCCGCCACGCCCAGGGGCACAGTGGAATGGCTCACCAGATCCCAGTCAGGGCGGTCATCGCCGGGAATGACAATTAGGGTGGATCCCGCGTCGGCTGCCACCTGTTTGGCCACCTCTAGGCCGTAGCTCCAGTAGGCCCTTCCCCCCAACAGGCGAATGAGGATAACTTGAGCTTGCTGCAATACCTTCTCGGCGTAGTCGTCAATGCTCAGGGGCTGCTGCAAGTGCAAGAGATTGGCAGCCCGCACCTCCGGGAAGTCTTGGGGCAGAAGCGAAAGAGCTGCGCTCAAAGCGGTGAGATCCGTATCGGCTGCCGAAAGAACCACAAGGGGAGCCGGATCCTGCTCCAGAAAAATAACCCCGGACTGGGTGGGATCCCATCCTCCGGGCAAAGCTGCTATTCGGTGCATGGCCTAGCGCTAGGTGACCCTCATGAAACCTTTCTCAAGGTACGTCCTGACTAGCGACTGTACTTGAGCACAAAGACATCTCGACCGCCAGCGCTCGACTGGCCGGGAAGGGCTCCCCCAGTGGATCCCGCTACCCAAGCGTTCTCCTGGCCATCGGCGGCAACAGACTCAGCTCCCTCATCCGCAGGGGTTCCGAACTGGCGGATCCACTCGGTTGAACCCAAATCGGTTGAACGGCTGGCTAAACCTAAATCGATTGGAAAGAAACTGCAGGCTCCCCAGAAAGTTGAACCAGCAAAAGAAGTTAAGGCTCCTAAAAGAGCTATCCTAGACACCCTTTTTTTCATCTCTCTCAAGTTCTCCCCTTGCAACCAAAGCCGCACCGCCTAGAGCCTAGCACGGCGTAGCTTTCTGCAGCTGACACCTGTTTAGCTGTGAGATCTGTATCGGCTGCCGAAAGAACCACAAGGGGAGCCGGATCCTGCTCCAGGAAAATGACCCCGGACTAACGACCGTACTTGCGCACAAAGACATCCTTCATCCCAGCATGGGACTGGTTGGCAAGGGATCCCCAGGTTACGCCTGCCACCACGAGGTTGCCCTCTTGGCCTACAGCAATGGCCTGGATCCAGTCGAAGTCGGCGCTGCCGAACTGATGGCGCCAGAGCTCGCCGCCGTTGGTCTCGTAAAGTCGGACAAAGGCGTCGCTGCGCCTCGAGGAAGACCCCTGCGTGTGGCCTGCTACCCAAATCCTTCCACTCCCATCCACAGCAATGGCTAGGACGCGCTCCCCTTGCCCACCTGCAAATTGGCGGCTCCAGAGCTCGTTGCCGTACAGATCGTACTGATGGGCGAAGACCTCATAGGCCTTGAACGGATTCTTGCCCTGGGCGTAGCCTGCCACCCAAACCTTCCCCTCCCCTCCCACGGCCACGGAAAGAGCGCCGTCGCCTCCTCGGTGGGAAAACTGGCGCATCCAAACCTGGTTGCCACTGGGATCGTGCTTGCAGACAAAGCCACCGGCTCTTGCGCGGTCGTGGACGAATCCGGCTATCCAGAGGTTTCCTGCCCCATCGGGAGCCAGGGCAGCGACCTGCTGGTGGGCTCCCAACTCGCGGACCCAAAGCGGCTTGCCGTCGGCGTTGTACTGGCGCACAAAGCTCTTGCCTGCCCCTGTTCCTGCAACCCAGACGTTGCTCTTGCCATCCACAGCGATGGCAACGACTTGGTCAGGCCCAGCGCTACCCAACTGCTGCGTCCAGAGCTCTCTGCCTTGGGGATCGTACTTGCGCAGGAAGATGTCTTCTTCGCCGGCATTGCTGTAGCCAGGGAAGGCACCGTGGGTCATCCCTGCCACCCAGGCATTCCCCCTCCTGTCCACCGCCAGCGCAACAACCTCGTCCGAAGCGGGAGTACCAAACTGCCGCGTCCAGAGCTCTCGGCCCTGGGCGTTGTACTTGCGCAAGAAAACGTCACTGCCCCCCGCAGAACTTTGGCCGGGAAGGCTTCCTTCGGTGATCCCTGCCACCCAGACATTCCCCTGCCCGTCCTCAGCAAGGGCGCGCGCCTCGTCGGAGGAAGGGGTGCCAAACTGG
>NZ_JANSJL010000043.1:0-35302 GCF_047502745.1 Synechococcus sp. F70.1 | reverse complement strand
CTGCCCGTCCTCAGCAAGGGCGCGCGCCTCGTCGGAGGAAGGGGTGCCAAACTGGTGGAGCCAAGGGCCAGGATCTCGGCCACAGGCAGCTAGAAGCGCTGAGCTAGCAAGAGCCACACCAGAGAGAACTACCCTACTCAGCGCTTGCTTCCTGTCCATAGGCCCAGGCCGGCGCTTGGCAAAGGAACCTGTGTAGCTATCCGCCTCTCTCCCCGCAACAGCCGTGGCATGTCTGGGCAAGCTGGGGCAGGTGAACTCCGGATGCCGCCGTACGGCCACGGCCCAAGGGTGGGTTTCACGTTCGATGGGCGGGCGGGGCGGATGAAGCTGTGGCGAATGAGCTTGCGGTCTGCAGATACGTCCTCGAAGCATCCCCTTCGACGCTGACATAACGCACCCGCAAATGTTGGGAATCCTCTCCATAGGTGCTGGGGCAGAGGTAACAGCAGGCCATCTGCCCTTTCGGAAGGGCTTTGGCCAGGATCCCTAGCCAGCGCAAGTTAGGTTAGTTGCGGAGCTCAATCGTGACGTTGGCTAACTGCACATCGTCGTAATCCACCCACGCTCCACCCTGCTGGCTGAGGGGGTTACCTCCTAGCGGCAGTAGAATTTGCAGGGATCCACCAAAAAGAGGGATACTGACACGGGGGCCGCTGACGATCCCGCCTGTCTGAACCCAAGTTTTGCCAGTGCGCAGCGTTACGGTGTTTGAACCTAGGCGCAAGTGCTGTAGCGGCAGAGGGATGCGCAGGTCGTCTCCTCCTAGCTGAACTTGCTCAACTTCCACCCCATTCAGAAGGACTTGTAGAGGGGACATGTTGGCGCTAGGGATCCGAGATTGGCCAGCCCGATAGGCAGCGGCAGTATCCAACCCAATCAGGGATCCAATCCGCAAAACCGGTGGGCGAGGCGGCAGGCGTTCCAAGGTGAAGGAGCGGGTCATCTCTACTGCTTGGGCAGGCCCCAGAAACTGGCTGGCAGCCGCCGACTCGGGCGAATACCGGTTATCGCCTAGGCGAATGACATTGGCCTCCAGCACCAGCGTAGTGTTGGGATCCCAGCGCTCCAACTGCAACTGCAGAGGCCGATCCCGGCCGATCTGTCCGTTGCCTGTGCTCTGGGAATAGGGCAAATAGTTCTCCAACCGCGCCACCAAAATCTCTTCTGCCGGCAGCGGCCCTGGCAGGCGAAACCGCCCCTGGGCATCGGTGCGCACTGCAATCCCTGCCCCTGGGATGGCTACCTCCACCCCAGCCAAGGGCTGCCCTGTGAGGCGGTCCACCACCTGCCCAGAGTAGGCAGAATCCAACTGCACCTGTCCGGTGGGAGCTTCCGTAGCTGTCTGAAGGCGCTGCTGCAGAACCTGCCAATCGGCTTCCGTAATCCGCCCGTCCTGATCGACATCGGCAGCCAGGATCTGGTTGTCAGTCAGCCCCTGCTCCCCCCGCAAATAGGCCCCCAACAGGTTGCGATCCTGCACCGTCAAACGGCCATCCCCATCCAGATCGCCCGGTTGAAAAGGCCGCGCTTGGGCAGAAGCCACGCCTATCCAAGCTAGAGCAAGGGATCCCAGCAGCAAGAGAGAAGGGGCTAGAGGGGAAACCCTAGACATCGCAACTTCCCCGGCGAGAGCTCTGGAAGGGGCTCCTTATGTTTTTTTAGCCCAGTTCATTTTCTCCCAGTTAGAACTGGCAGAGCCGGAGCAGAGTACTCTCGAGCCCAATTTTGCTTGCCTTTGGCTGCAGGAGCCAAAAACTTGATGGTAGGATAGTCGTGGTGACTTGCCGTCCTATGGCTCGATATTCTTGCACTGCCCAGCTTACGGGCTCGGCCGAGCAGTTGAGCGAAGCCATCCGCGCCCTTTTGGAGCGTTGCCAGCTCACCATCCTCCACCACAGTCCTGACTACTGGGTGGCTGGCGAGCCCCCCGGAAAAAACCCCTACACCAAGCTGGTAACCGTGGAAGTGTTGGTGGATCGCACCGGCCAAGGCCCCGACGGGCCTGTTCAGATAACTTGCATTGCCAAAAACGAAGAGCTGCCCCTGAGAAGCGTCAACCACTGCCAACAAACCTTTGCCCAATTGAGGGCAGAGCTAGCCCAGTTGCAAGCCCAACTTGCTGCCCAGCGGAAAGGCGCTATACAATAGCGGCGCTGAGTTGCTTGCCTCCTATGGCACGTCGCTGCCAACTGACCAACAAAAAGCGCAACAACGCCTTTGCCATCTCCCACTCTCACCGACGCACCAAGCGCTTGCAGGAAGTAAACCTGCAGTGGAAGCGCATCTGGTGGGAAGAAGGTAAGCGGTTCGTTCGTCTGCGTGTCTCCACCAAGGCCCTGAAAACCCTTAAGACCAAAGGGCTAGGAGCTATGGCCCGCGAGGCTGGCATCGACCTCAACCAATTTTAAGGCTTGGGATTCCGACCTCTACAGAACTAGGCCCCTAGGCCGACCTAGGATTTGTACCGGCAACAGCCTACAGCAGCCCAAACAGCTTGCGCGACTTAGGTTTTAGCCCTGCCAGTAGCGTGGTGAGAGTGTCCCGCTGGGTCAGCTCGTTGGTGCCGCTGGCGTGCTCAATCAAGAACTTGCGCATTTCCTCGGAGAGCTTGGCGTCGGTAAAGTCAGCGCCGACAAAGCTGGCCCCTTCGATTTGGGCTTCTTGCAGGTTGGCTCCCACCAAGAGGGCTTGGTCGAAGTTAGCCTGTTGCAACTGACAACAAGCTAGGACTGCCTGCGAGAGGTTGCAGCGAAATAGGTTGGCTTGGCGAAAGTCAGCGGCAAAAAAGTTGCCTCCCGTTAGGTTGGCAGCCACCAAGCTGGCCTCGCGAAAGATGGAGTGGCTGAAATGGCCCTCCTGAAAGCTACTTTTGTCCAGCTTGGCAGCGGTGAAGTTGCTATAGTCCCCCAGAGCCTGGCTAAAGCTGGAGCCCCGCAGATCTGAGGCGGCAAAATTGGCCCGCTCCATCTCGGCGCGGCGAAAGTTGCACAGCCGCAGATCCGCCTGCTGCATGCTGAGCGAGCGCAGGTTGGCCCGCGTCAAGTTGGCCTTGGGCATCCGAATGCGGTCGAACAGGCCCCGCGAAAGGTAAGCGCCTTCGAGGTTGGCACCCACAAGGGAACGTCCCTGCCGCAGGGCTGCCAGCAGATCCCGCGTAGTTTCAATGCGAACCGGCTCCAAGGGTTGAGAAGAAGGAGCATTCACGGGTGGGACGTTCCTCACCAACTAACCTAGCTGAGGACGGAGGGCTAATTACCAAGCTAACGTTTGCGCCGCTTGCTGAGGTTAAGAGGATGTTAATAAAGCCAGCCCTGCTGAATTCGCTCAGATTTATTGCATACTCGGGGCAGCCTTTTGTTTGCGAACCCTAACCACCCATGCAGGTAGCCTTTATCGTCGATCCGCTGTCCCAGTTGCAGGTAAACCACGACACCAGCATTGCCCTGATGGAGGCGCTACAGCGACGAGGACACCGCGTTTTCTGTCTGGAATTGGGCGATCTCTACTGGGATCAAGGGGAAACGTGGGGGTCGGTATCCGAAATCGTGCTGGATCTAAAGGCGGATCCCTGGTATGAGGTCAAAGAACGGCGCCTAGTGCCCTTGAGTCATATGCAGGCGGTATGGATGCGCAAGGATCCGCCGGTGGATACGGCCTATCTCTATGCCACCTACCTCTTGGATCACCTCCCTCCCAGCCGTACCCTAGTGCTCAACCACCCCGCTGGCATCCGCTCGGCCAACGAAAAGCTCTACGCCCTACAATTTAAGGAGTGGATCCCGCGCACCTGTGTTAGCAGCAATAAGGCCTTGCTCCGCCAATTCGTCGAGCAGGTGGGGCAGGCAGTGCTTAAGCCTCTGGGCGGCAAAGGGGGAGAAGGGATCCTACGGCTCACTGCCGGGGATCCCAACCTCAATTCCCTCATCGAGCTGAGCACTCAATTTGGCCGGCTGCCCGTGATGGTGCAAGAGTATTTGCCCCAGGCAGCAGCGGGAGATAAGCGCATTTTGTTGCTGGAGGGAGAACCTTTAGGTGCAGTCAACCGCGTCCCCAGCGAGGGAGATTTCCGGGGCAATGTGGCTGCTGGGGGTCGGGTGGAGAAAACTGAGATTACCGAAAAGGAACGGGCTCTCTGCGCAGCCTTGGCGCCAGTACTGCGCCAGGAGAAACTCTATTTTGTAGGCATTGACGTGATTGGCGAGCGGCTGACGGAGGTTAACGTTACTAGCCCAACCATGTTGCGGGAGATCAGTCAGTTGCAGGGAGTTGATCTGGCTAACCAAGTGGCCGAGTGGCTGGAGAAAAAGGTACCTGTTAAAACCTAAGCTAGCGTGCCCTTCAACGTTGTAGGGCCAATAAAAAGGGCCCCCAAGGGGGGCATGTCGCGACCGGCCAGCGACCTACAAAGCTCTAGAGCAATATAAAGACGCGCTCCATTAATGGGTGGCTTTGAACACCGCTTTGATCAAGTACTAGGATCCCAGAAAAAAAACTCGGTCCCAGCGAACATCATCTTTTTTTTAGATTCTGCTCCTAGGGGGAGGGTGACTTGGGATCGGCTGCCGACTTCCCCCGCCCTAGCCAGCGCCAAGTGGTGGGCAGCAGGGCTGCGGCCAGCGCACACTTCAATAGATCCCCGGGAATGAAGGGAAACACCCCCTTGCTGAGCACCGCCAAGGCGGAGGTAGGTCCAACATTCTCGTTCAGCCACACCCCCAGCCAGGTAGCCCCCAAAGCGTAGATCAAAGCCGAGCAGGAGAGCATTGCCGCTGCCATCTTCCAGGGACTGCGATCTACCCCCCAGCGCTCCACAAACCAGCCCATCAGCCCTGCGGCCAAGGGAAAAGCCAGCAGGTAGCCTCCTGTTGCCCCCGCTAGGTGGCTGAGCCCAGAGCCGCCGCCGCTGAAGAAGGGCAATCCCAAGAGCCCCTCCAGCAGGTACAGCAGCAAGGCGAGAAAGCCCAGCCTGGCCCCAAAGCCTGCTCCCACCAGCATTACCCCAAAGGTTTGTCCAGTGATGGGCACCGGTGTAAAAGGCAGAGGGATCCTCACCTGCGCCAGAGCTGCTACGAATAGGCTCCCTCCCACCACCAGCAGTAGATCGCGAATGCGAGAAGAACGGGGCAGAAAAGTCTGGGCCAAGGGTAGGTAACTCGCAGTCATAGAGCACCTGGAGTGTCGAGACATGAAGGTCAGTATAGGGAAATGCAAAGAAGAGGGCAAGTACACACTAACCCTTTCCTAAGGCATTCGCGCTTGGGCAAGCACAGCTTGGGGAATAACTCACAAACGCAGCAAAGCATCACTTGGAAGCAACAAAAAAAGGGCATTAAGCCCCTAAAAATAGCTTCCCCTTTCAGCAAATAGCTAGCCTTTGATACACAGAATTGGCTTTAAGCGCGCTACAAGTTTCGCAATCTTGGCTTGATCGGCAGCGCGCACCACTTTGTCGACGTTTTTGTAGGCCTGGGGCGCTTCTTCAGCTACCCCCCGCAAAGAGGGACTGCGCACGATGACGCCGCGCCGTCTCAGTTGTTCGATAATCTCCTGCCCTGTCCAGGCTTTGAGGGCCTGGTTGCGACTCATCGCCCTCCCAGCGCCGTGGCAGGCTGAGGAGAGGGAAAGGGCCTCCCCTTGCGCGGTGCCGACCAGAATGTAGGAAGCCGTGCCCATGGAGCCACCGATGATGACGGGCTGACCGATAGAGCGAAAAGCTTGAGGAAGCTCTGGGTGGCCAGGCCCAAAAGCGCGCGTTGCCCCTTTGCGGTGAACGAACAGGCGGCGCTTTTTCCCCTCTATCTCGTGGGTTTCCTCCTTACAGGTGTTGTGGGAGACGTCGTAAATAAGGTCGAGTTCAGCTTTGGGGAAAAGCTCAGCGAACACCTCGCGCACCCAGTGGGTGATGATCTGGCGGTTAGCCAAAGCGCAGTTGGTTGCCGCCCGCATTGCTCCCAGGTAGCTTTGCCCCACTTTGGACTTCAAGGGCGCACAGGCCAGCTCGCGATCAGGTAGCTCTATGCCGTGTTCTTTAGCCGCCTGTTGCATCTTCTTCAAGTACTCAGTGCCGATCTGGTGACCCAAGCCACGGGAGCCGCAGTGGATAGTAATCACCACTTCCCCCGACTTAAGGCCAAAGCCTTTGGCAATCTCGGGATCGTAGATCTCGTCAACAACTTGGACTTCGAGATAGTGGTTACCCGAACCGAGGGTTCCCATCTCGCGTCGCTGGCGCTCACGGGCGTAGGCGGAGACTTCGCTCGGCATTGCTCCGCGCATGCGGCCATGTTCTTCGATGCGCTCCAGATCCTCTTTCTTGCCGTAGCCTTGAGCAACAGCCCATTCTGCTCCGCCTTCGAGCATAGCTTCCATCTCTTTGTCGCTCAAGGAGATCTTGCTGCGGCTGCCGAGCCCTACCGGTACGCTCGCGTACAGGGCATTGGCTAGGGGCTCTGCCATCTCCTCCACTTCCTCGCGCTTTAGCCCGGTTCGCAAGGTTCTCACGCCGCAGGAGATGTCAAATCCCACGCCGCCGGCGGAAATCACCCCCCCTGCTTCCGCATCAAAGGCCGCCACCCCACCGATGGGAAAGCCATAACCCCAGTGGGCGTCTGGCATCACGTAGCAGGCTCCAACGATCCCTGGCAAGGTGGTCACGTTGCTGGCCTGCTCGGCCACTTTGTCATCCATTTCCCGGATTAACTCCTCGTCGGCAAAGATCAAGACCGGGACACGCATTCTGCCTTTTGGAGGAATGCGCCAGACCGTCTCATCCACACGCTCAAGTTTCTTGATATCCATAGGTTGCCTCCCCTTACACGTCCACCACGCACTGGGCCACCCAAAGCTCACCCTCTCGGGCTACCTTGAGTTCCGTGTAAGTTGCCCCCTTAACTTCTACCGCCGGTCGGTGTCTGGCAGGGTCAACTCTTTCCCCCCACAGGCTGGCCTTGAGATGCTCTTTTGCCAGGTGCACTTCGACTTTTCCAAAGAGCATGCCTCTGACGGCCATCTCGTAGATCACTGCGTTCAGGAAATCCACCAACAACAGTTCCAGATCGCCTGCATTTCCTAGCTCGATCTCTAGGTGTTCTCTGGGAGCTACTTCATCCACGCTAGTGACCACCGCAGTCAGGGCCAAAGCTGCCTGGGCAAAGGCTTCCTCCGGCGTTGCCCCATAGCCGCGCACACCAATGTCAGCCATGTGTTCAAAGTGCTCCCATCTTGCCCGCACCACGGCAGTCCCCCTGCTCTCATTCTCAGGCCAAAGCCAGAGGCCACCTGGATAGATTAAGGTTTCTCTCTAGAAACTGGAAGAGGAAAGAAGGCGTAGCTCAAAGGTGAGGATGTTGGCAGCCAAAATCTCCAGGGCTCCTCCCTCAATGAGCTCGCGGGTGAGGCCGCTTCCAGATCCACTTTGCTGGAGTAACTCACGGCTGCGGCGCATGGTCTCTTGGCGCTGGGGATCGTCGACAACCACCTGCCGCTGGTTGGAGAGACTAAGGCGATAGTAGTTGGGCAGTTCGCCGCGGGTGGCATCAATGGCTAGATTGGTCTCTTCAGGAGCCACGCGAAAAGGGGCGCGGGCAGTGAGCAAAGCCACCTGGATATCCTGGTTTTGCCCGTCCAGACCTTGGAGCTCCGAAAGGTCAATCCGGAACCTAAGGGTGTCGCGATCCCGGTTAACGCGCTCCACCCGCACTTGGTTAAGGCCAACGGCAAACTCTCGCTCCTGCTCACCAAAGCGCTGGATGGTAGCTTGCAAAACGGACTCCTCGTTGAGGGGGGTAACCCGAATCAGGTAGTCCCAGTCACGCACAAAGGTGTACTCGTTGGGCCCGACCCGGACATTGGGATCTACCAGGTTGGCAGTGGGACCAGGGCTACCGGCTCGGCTAAGGGCCACCATGTACCAGTAGTTAGGGCTAATGGGCAGGCCCAGGGTCATGCGCACTTCCAACAAAAGCCGTGCCCAACTAGCCCCAGCCGTGAGGGCCACAAGGGCTGCTGCTCCAAGGCCGCTCCACAGCCACCGCTGAGGACGCAAAAACCAAGCTACGCCTCCACTCCTCATCAAGCAGTTCCTCTGGCCTCAAGGCCGAGGGCTCCTACCCCTGATATCCTAGCCTCACAGAACTTCCTCTTGCTATGCGAGCCTGGATCCCTTTCGATGGAGCCTATCCCTAGGGGTTAGCCAACTCTTGTGGCACTCCTGTCTCTTGAGTCCTTCCTTGCGCCTGGTTTTGCCGGCGTGCCTGGACAACTGCCACCGTAAGCAAATGGGAGAGCAAGCCCACTGGCCCGGCAAACAAGCACAGCAGCAGGGAATGGGTTGTCCAAACCCGCTTTTCCCACCCCTCCAGGAAGATCCATCGTCCTACAAACAAATCCATGACGATGTAGTGAACCCACCCCGTCGCCATCACCGAGGGCTGGCTGAATAGAGCTGTTAGATTGCCCAGAGATAGCTGGGGATTGAAAAACTCTCTAAGAGTCGCTGCGCTAAACCCGCTAAGCAGAAGGTAGAGATAGACTGCTGCCAAAAAGGCAATGGGCAAGAGCGATTCCATCACCCTGCGGGTTACCCTCCAACCCGGCAACAGGATCATCAGGGCCCAGAAAGGTAGCGCAAACCAGTTGGCTGCGTTAAAGACTATCTCCAGCATGCTTGGAACCCCCAGCATTACCTATCTATTATCGGCCCAGCAGCCCTGGCAATAGAGCTGACAGCAAGGCTACTGTTGCTGGCGGCAGCAATGCGGGAAATCCGGGATCCGCTATCGCCCATGCCCCAAAGATTGCTGATGCTTTTGGCTGTGGAGGTAGGTTGAGCTGGGCCGATGCCGGATTCTCCTGCCTCCGCGTCGGGGGATCTCAGCAACTCCCTGGGTTCCTCACCCCGCTGGGCTGCCATGACCTTGGGGGCAGCAGGTTCCCAGGTGGGCTTGGGGGTAGTCTCCGCAGCAGGGGCCTTCTGGGGAGAAGGCTGCTGAACCGGCACTTTGCCAAGCGGATCTGCCGGCATCTTGGATGGGGCAGAGGGAACCTGAGCCGCAACCTTTCCCCACAGAACTTTGAGGAGTTGCCACATATGGCTTAGCTTCCAGCGCAACTCATAAGTCCAGGCTGGTGCTATCCTGCCATGCCTTGCTCTCAGAGTCTATCTCTCCGCCAAGGGCTGACAAGATAAACTCATAACGAGTATGATGAAGAAGCTGAACTGAGAAGAGACCCACCATGGTGGAGATTCGCGAGATTCCCCTGGCTCAGATTCGCCGTCCGCTGCCGCGGCAGACGGATCCGGGGAAGGTGCAGGCGCTGATGGCTTCCATCCAGGAAATAGGTCTGCAGGAGCCAATTGAGGTTTTAGAGGTGGAGGGAAAGTACTACAGCTTCTCGGGCTGCCACCGCTACGAGGCCTTTGTCCGCCTGGGCAGGGATCGGATCCCGTGTCGAGTGCGTAGGGCCACGCCTGCTGTTTTAAGACTTCATTTGGCCTGAGGGAGGGATCCTTTTGTTGCCTCCTTCCTCTCGAGAAACGTAGCCCTGCTCATAGGCAAAGCGCACCAGCTGGGAGCGGTTTTCCAGAGAAAGCTTGCTGAGAATATTGGTCAAGTGGGTCTGGACAGTGCGCGGGCTAATGCATAGCCTTTCGCCAATCTGCTTGTTGGTGTAGCCCTGGATAACCTCCCGGAACACCCGCTCTTCGGCAGGGGTTAGGTTGAGCTCCTCCAAGCGGGGGCGAGGGGCAACATCAGCCTTAGCGGAGTTCTGCTGCCGGATGAGACGGAGGATCTCCAATTGCGTGCGGCGGGATCGTTCAATCTGCGCCTCAATCTTGGCCACCAATTCCAGGGGCTCAAAGGGCTTGATGATGTAGTCGTCGGCTCCCCACTCATACCCCTGAATGCGGTCGCCCAGTTCGCCACGGGAAGAGAGAAAGATAAAAGGAACAAGCTCGCCGCCTCGCTGTTGGCGTAGCTGCCGGCAGAACTCGAAACCATTCATTTCCGGCATCACCACATCTGACACCACCACATCCGGCTGCTCTTCAGCAAACAGGCGCAATCCTTCTCTGCCGGAAGTGGCTGTGCGAACCCGATAGCCATGCTGGCTGAGATGGCGGCTCAGAACCTTGAGGGAAATGGGATCGTCATCTACGACTAGGACGCGCTTCATGATGACCTAAGGGGGAGCCGAAGACTGGCAGCCAAGCTGGAGATCCCTAGGCCATGATAATAGCTGCGGCGGCTCAAGGCAGTTCTTAAGCCCCCATTCCCGAGTAGCGCTGCAGACCCTTCCACCAGAGCCAACGGTTGACCAGCCAAAATAGCCCCAGCCAGGCCAGGCCCATGGCAAAGCCGCGCAGGATGTCCTGGGGGAGCCCTACCCAGAGACTGGCGGGAAAATGCACCAAGTAGGGAAAGGGCGTCCAGCCTAAGACCTGGCGCACCGCTGGCGGAAACACTTCTAAGGGGGCGATCACCCCCGAGAGGAACAAGTACACCAAAAAGTGAAATTGCTCCAGGGCTGATATCCTCTCTACCCAAAAGGCCAGCAGCGCCAGCGTGTACTGCATAAGAAAACGCAGGGCAAAAGCCAAGAGAATAGCCAAGGATCCCAGCGCCACTTGTTGCCAAGAGGGGATCCAAAAAGCGCGGGGATAGAGTAGGAAAAAGAGGGCAATTAAAGCCACAGTAAAGGGGAGGCGGGCGAGGCGTTCCATCAGGTGGCTGGCCACGTGGTGCCAGGCGGGATCCAAAGGCTGCAGTAGGCGGGGAGACAACTTGCCCTCGACCACCTCCTGCTCAAAGTCCCAGATGACCCAGATGATGCTAAACTGGCGCACCAGGAACACCGCTAGGAAATAGCGGATGAACTCCAGGGAAGAGAGCGAGAAGTTCCCTGCGCGAGCAGCCTCGCTCCAGAGCCCCATCATGATCAGAGGCAGAGATCCAGCCAGCGCCCACAAAAGGAGTTCCGCCCGGTACTCCAGCATATAGGCGTAGTAGGCGGAGCAGAGGGCAGCCAGTTTGCGCAAAAAAGCCTTCATGAAGACCCTGCTGGCAAGGGATCTAGTGGACGCAAGGCAGGCAAGAAGTTGGCAAGAGTAACTACCGCTCCGACAACCACAATGGCCGGGGGCAACACCGGCGGCGGCTGCACAACCAGGCTGTCCAAACGCAGCAGGTGAACCTCCTGCTCTGGGGTGGTACCCCAGCGGATCAAGGCCACCGGCGTATCGGGAGCTTTCCCCCCAGCCAACAGTTCAGCGGCAATATGGCCGAGGTTGTGGATCCCCATGTAGATCACCAGCGTTTCCACCGCTCCTGCCAAGGCGCGCCAGTTGACTCGGGGGCGGTATTTCCCTGCCGCCTCATGGCCGGTAACAAAGGCAACTGAGGAGCTGAACTCCCGATGGGTGAGAGGGATCCCGGCATAGGCGCTGGCGGCAATGCCTGCAGTAACCCCGGGCACCACTTCCACGGGGATCCCCGCCTGGACTAGGGCCAGCATCTCCTCGCCCCCCCGGCCGAAGATGAAAGGATCCCCGCCCTTGAGCCGCACCACTACAGCTCGTGTCTGCGCTTTTTCAATCAACAGGGCCGTGATCTGCTCCTGGGGCAAGGTGTGAGCCCCCCGCTGTTTGCCAGCATAGATGCGCTCTGCTGTGGGGGGGATCAGATCCAGGATGGGGGATCCCACCAGGGCATCGTAGATGACTACATCCGCATGGGCAAGCAGGGTCTTGCCCTTAACGGTCAGCAAGCCCGGATCTCCGGGCCCTGCCCCCACCAGATACACTTTGCCCATCTTGTCTCCCAACAGCCTCTTGGAAAGATCCATCTTGCTTAAGCAAGACGGCTTTGACCAGCCCATCTAGCGAGAACAGGCCGTCCGCACCGTCTCAACAATGGCCTGCAGCAGTTGAGGATCGCGCCAGAGGGGTGGCTCCAGCTCAAGCTGCAACAAGGGCCACTGCCGCCGCAACCGCTGAACCTGGTCTTGTAAGGAGCGCAGCAAGCTGCCCGGGAAGAGGAAAAAGGGCAGCACCCGCAGGCGGTACTGGCTAAGGCGCAAGCAGTGAACGACGGTGGTCTCTAGCGTAGGAGGCTGGGCGGCAAAAGCCAGGTGAATCGGGATCCCAAGTAGGTGCTGTTTTAAAGCTTGGATCTCAGCTTGCAGCTGGGCGGCAAACTCGGGCAGACGGCTGCCATGGCCGAACAGGATCCAGGCGTGGATCAACTCCCCCAACTGCTGCGCCGCTGCTACGCGCGCTGCCACCAGATCAAGCAGGGCTGGATGCTGGCCAATCGGCGGTGTCAACAGCAGCTTTAGGCAGGGCCAGCGAGCCCGAAGCTCCTCCAGCACCGCTGGCAGATCCTCCTCCACATGGGCTCCCCTCCCCATGAAGAGCGATACCAACACCACTGGGTTGTCGCACCTGGGCAGCCGAGCCGCCAAGTACCTGTGAATCTGCTCCGCCAGGCCCAGGGACTTGCCTTCCAACTGAACCAGCTCCACCACTTGAGGAGCTAGCTGCTGCCGCACCCTCGCCAGCAAGTCCGCTGCCGCCTGCTGGTATTCCGGATCCCGGCTGCCGTGACAGACCAAAAACACCAGGGGAGGTGAAGACATGACAGAGCTTAGGGATCCAGACGCACTTGTTCCATTTTGCTCCCTACTGGCAAGGTTTCGCGCCAGATCTGGACGTATGATTTGAGATAATGTACACGCCCCTTTTCTAGACTCGCCGGCCCTTTCCCAGGGTTTCATGTCATTTGAGAACCGCTCCACTGCCCCCGAACTGCTGATCCACGTTTTGCGGGAGGGCTTGACCGAATCTACCCATTATTGCCAAGCCGTGGTGGCCGATAGCCGCGGGCGCTCCCTGGCCGTAGCCGGCAAAAGCACCACACCCGTCTTTGCCCGCTCTGCCCTCAAGCCCTTTCAGGCACTGGCCATGCTCTCCACGGGCATCCGCGAGCGCTATCGGCTTGGCGAGAAAGACATCGCCATCATGTGCGCCTCCCATCAGGGCACTACGGCCCATGCGCGGCAAGTGTTCAGCATGCTCTGGCGCGCCGATCTTTCCCCCGAGCTGCTGGTCTGCCCCACCCCACCCGGAAAACCCAGCCCACTGTGCCACAACTGCTCCGGCAAGCACGCTGGCATGCTGCTAGCAAGCCGCGCCCAGAACTGGACTTTGCAGGACTACGCCCAGCGGCAACACCCCGTTCAGGCTCTGGTGCGGGCTAAGTTGGCCGATTTGTTGCAAATGCCCTCGGAAGAGTTTTTATTTGCCCGCGATGACTGCGGCGTGCCCACCTACCAGTTGCAACTTAACCAGCTAGCTTACCTGTATGCTCAACTAACTGCAGGAGAGCGGCCTGAGCTGGAAGCCATTGTCCGCGCCATGACCCACTGTCCGGAAATGGTGGCGGGCGAGGGATGTTTCGACACCGAGTTGATGCGAGCTGCCCAAGGCGAGCTGGTCAGCAAGTCCGGCGCCGAAGGGATCCAGTGCATTGGACGCGTCGGAGAGGGGATGGGCCTGGCCATCAAGGTCCAGGATGGAGCAGCGCGGGCCAAATATGCCTTGGCTTTGCACCTGCTGCAGCGTATGGGCTGGATTCAGCCTGCTGCTGCTGAAATGTTAGGGGAGCGCTTCCTCTCCATTGGCCCTTACACCCGCCTTGAGGTGGAAGGGGAACTGCGTATGCCTTGAAGAGCCGGAGGTGGGAAGGCCTTGCACCCAAACTCTTGGTGATGCTAGATTTCTCGAAGAAAAGGCCCAAAAACTAATGATTGAAGCCCTCTTCAAGACTCTTGACGACGAGCTAGGCAAGCTATTTGCCCTGACTAAGAAAGCAAAGGAGACCGCAGGGAAAGCCCAAGTCGCTTGTAAAGGAGGGCAAGTTCCAGCCCTGAGCCGCCAGCTACAAGGCTGTAGCTCTGTCCTCAGCGAGGCTCTTTCCCAGGTGGAGACGGTAAGACAAGCCCTTGAACAAACCCAGCAGGTTTTGGAGAGAACTTCTCTTGAAGAACTTGCTAGCGAGGTAGGAGAACGAGTCGGCCAGCCTTGGCTGCCTACGGAAAGCCCCCATGTCTTTGTAGCTTTCCCCGCCTTGGTGCGCTTTTCCAGGGAGGGAGTGCGCATAGATCGCAAGCTTCTACGCTCTCAACGGCCCAGTGCCATTGCAGAGAAGATTCTCCGAGCAAGAATGACCAAAGGGAAAGAAACTAATCCAGAGGTAGTTCTTGAACGCATCTGGAAAGCGGCAAAAATTGCAGCGGGTTACTTGAGAAAGTCAAGCGCAGAGCTGCCTCGTTCTCTTCAAGTACCTGCTCGCGATGTCTTCGAGGTGCTCCACCTCAACAACCCAGACTACACCGAAGTGGAGTTTACGCGGCATCTTTACCTCTTGGATCGAAATGGCACCAACCATGTGGAGGGCTACCGCTTGATCTTCTCCGCGTCTACAGGCACGCGCTCGGGTCGCTACTACCGCATTCGAGACGAAGCTGGGGTGGAGCACGCCTACTATCTTTTGGAGTTTGAGAAGCTATGAGCGAAGAGGGCCAGGGTCGGCTAGAGCCTGGTTTGTGGCTGCGCTGTCTGGAAGAAGACTACTTGCGTTCTTTTATCCCTGAAGGTGGTGCCACTGTCAAGCTGGCCGTTGTTCCGAAAGATTCCTACTCTTGGGTGCGGAAAGCGCTGCTGGAAAAGCTTAACCAGTATTCCTTTCATATTTTTGATTTGACAGAGGAGTGCTTAAAGCTGCATTCAGTCGAACAGCTTTGGTTTGCCCTTGCTCAGAGAGTAGATTGGGAGACTTTTGCCAAAGATCTGCGCTTCAACATTCTCCAAAAAATTGGATACCCTCCCAGGCTAGATCTGCAGGACTGCACTTTAGAGCAGTTGGCCGAATTCTATCAGATTGAAGCCCGTGAGATCAAACTAGAGTTTCAGCGGGAAATTAAGAGAGGTATTTTTCTGGATTACTCACTAGCCCTTGACTTTCGCAAAGCCATAGTCCGACTTGTCTACGAACCCCTTCAAAGCCCAGGCACTCTGGAAGGTCTATGCTCTGCAATTCAAGAGTGGCTTAAAGGTACGCTGAGCTCTATCAGCCGGGTGCGTGAAGCGGCTATTTTTCGAAAGATTGACAGGACAAATGCTCGAGAGATTCTACTTTCTTTCTTAAGACTATTTACACGACGATCCGGCTTAGTAGCAGTCCTTGTCAGCTTGCTTCACTACTACGAGCGGACTCCCAGTGGACGCCCTAACTTTACCAGTCGACAAATCCTTGAGCTCTACGAGACTTTGCGTGAGTTTATCGATGCGGAGAGTGAACTAGAAAAAACTGTGTTAATTTTCTTAGCTCCTCCAGAGTTTATTGAATCTGAGCGTCTGTCTTATCATAGATATCGAGCTTTGCAAACTCGAATTGAGAATGAGGTTTCTTCTCTTCAAAAGCCTAATCCATGCACAGCTATGGTGCAGCTTCTATGAATGTAGCGATTGCAGCTAGGCGGGCCATTGAAGCCCTACGAAATGGCGTTCCTAACCGGTTCGCAGTTGCAGAACTTGGCTCTTGGCAGTCTCAGATTGAGGAGCGTTTTCAAGAGCTGTGCAAGGGTGCTAGTTCAGGCCCTGCAGGAATGCTGATAAAGGGGGATTTTGGGACAGGCAAGTCCCATCTTCTACTAACCCTGCAGGAGCGAGCAAGGAAGAATAATTTTGCCACCTCCCTAGTTGTCGTCTCCAAAGAGTTGCCCCTCGGTAACCCCAATCGCCTGATTCCCCGCCTCCTTGCCCAGGTCGAGCTCCCTGACATGGTTGAGCGTGGGATCCAAGGCATGGCAGCCCGGCTACAGTACTCCTCGCCTTCTTTCCAGAAGTTCCAGCTTTGGGTTAACCAGTGGCAGTTTGGGTCAGGCTGGTGGCCGGCCACCTTGGCTCTGTACCAAAGGTTAGGAGGCGATGACGAGAAGCTAGACGCCATTGTCCGCTTTTGGGCTGGTGAGCCCACTCTGAAGTCCTCAGAGGTAAGGCGAAGCCTACGGGATCACGGCTTGGCAGGTGCTTATCCCATTGGCAAGCTACCCCCTGCAGAAAGCCTACACTGGCAGCGCCTGGCCTTCTGTGCCCAGCTATGTCGGGCCATAGGGTTTGGGGGCTTGGTGGTTTTGGTGGATGAGATTGAGCTTATTGCCCAGTACAGTCTTCTTCAGCGGGTCAAGTCGTACCGCGTTCTTGGGCACTTGTTTGGTACAACAACCCTGCCTGAAGAAATAAAGAAAGCTCCGCTGGTTTTCGTAGGAGCAGTAACCCGCGATTTCGAGAGGGTCATTCTACAAGAAAAAGGAGATTGGGAGAAAGCACCTAAGATAGCTCTCCAGAAGCATATGTCTGAGGAAGTCGTAAAGGCCGGCATGGAGGCTATTAGCCAAGCTACCCCTCTCCGTTCCTGCTTAGAAGCCCGCGAGGCCATTCAATCCATGTGGCATAGGGTAGCGGATCTCTACCAGAAAGCTTATCCCGATTGGGTACGCCCATCGCCGCCACAGCTTCCTGAGCTCTACAGCACAACCACTGTGCGGTCAATTATTCGCCGCTGGATTACGGAGTGGGATGTGCGTCGGTATTACAGCCCCGATACAGAAATTGTGATTGTAGAAGATGAGGCGATCAAGTCCACCCCAACTGAGGAGCTTCCAGAGTTGGAAGAGGACGAAGAATAAGCCCAGTCAATCCCTAACTAGCTTTGAGAGGCCTCAGCGCTGGAAAGGGTTTTGGAAGGGATTCGAGATGGAGCTCTGCCCCTTGTTGCGGTACTTGGGGTTGATGGTCAGGGTGCCAGCTCCCAGGCCTCGCTGCGCCAAAAACTCCAGGTTGCGGTAGCGCATGGTGGTGTCGTAGTCAGTTTTAACGCGATCTTCTAGAATAGCCACCTGCTGCAGCGCACTTAGCAAAATGGAAGCTGCCTGTTCGGACGTGTAGCCATTCTGGGAGGCATAGCGCACGGCAAACTCGTCGGCTGCCACCTGGGCCTTCTGGCCTTTCTCCGCTTTGCGCAGAAGGAACACTGCTGACGCCGCCAAACCAGCGGCCAGAGCCACGCCAAGGTTGTCCCCCATCTGCAGCTCCACCAGAATGCCCATCGTGCCTGCTCCAATGAGAGCAGGATACAGCAACAGCGCCGACCAGTTGTCTCCCAAGGCCAGCTCGGTGGCCATCACGGCTTCCCGCAAAAAGTAGATCTTCTGTTGATCAGGGCTCAGCTTCTGCCAACGGCTAAGGTCGATGGCAAAGCGGGTGTACTTCTGCCAGGGGAAGCGCCAGAGCGGCTGCACAACCCGAGACTGGTCAGGGGATCCAATCTCGATCTGCACCTCAGGTCGGATCTCCACCGGGAGAAACTGGATCAGGCGATCGAACTCAGAAATGGTGTACATACCGGCGCGGTAGAGCTGCAGTTGGAGATGGAGATCACTACCTGCCTATGGTAAAGGATTCTGGTCTTCTCTGGGGGCTAGCTCCCAAAAAGCCCAGAGCCAAGGGGCTACGCGAACTGGATTGTTGCCCTGCTACCGGTAATTGACAAACTGCAGTGCCACCGGGTAATCCTGCTGCTTGAGCATTTGAATTACCGCCTGCAGCTCATCCTTGTCTTTGCCGAAAACCCGCACCAGATCTCCCTGAATCGAAGGCTGCACCTTCTTGAAGTTGTCGCGGATTTGCTTGGCAATCTGCTTGGCCAACGCCGGGTCAATGCCTCTTTTGAGGCGAACTACCTGACGCACCCGGTTGCCAGCGGCACTTTCCGGAGCTTGAAAGTCGAAGATCTTCAGGGAGAGGCCCCGCTTAGCTGCTTTGGCTAGGAGAAGATCCCGAATGGAGTTGAGAGCCATCTCGCTGGCGGTGGTGATGGTCAGGGATCCCTCCTCCAGCTTAATTTCCGTCTGGGTATCCTTGAGGTCGTAGCGCTGCTTAACCTCCCGCTGAACCTGGTCTAGCGCATTCACCAACTCCTGCCGGTTGAAGTCGCTGACAATATCAAACGAGTGGGTGGAGGCCATAGCCCTCCTCTTCACTGGCGTTCCGTAGTTTCCGTAGTTTAAGCCTATCAAGGGCTTCGCAGGTGCGGGAGAGGCTACAACAGAAACAGGGAGCCCTGCGCTCCCCTTCAGTTGCTAAAGCAGCAAGATGGGCGATGTTGTTTTAATTACAGGCGCTTCCGAGGGTATCGGCAGGGCAACTGCCTTTACCTTTGCCCGCGGTGGCTACCGCCTGGCGCTGGCTGCCCGCACGGCCGAAACTCTGAAGCAAACAGCTATCGAGCTGGAGCAAAGCCTCAATGCGGAAGTATTGGCCGTCCCCACCGATGTGACGCAGCCGGATCAGGTGCAAAAGCTGGTCGAGGCTACCCTGGAGCGCTATGGTCGCATCGACTGCCTGATCAACAACGCCGGCATCTGTCTGAGTGGCCCTTTCCTGCAGACGACGTTGGAACACTGGCAGGCGCTGATGGCAGTTAACTTCTGGGGCTATTTGCACACCATCCGGGCAGTGCTCCCCGACATGCTGAAGCGCAAAAGAGGCCAGATTGTCAACGTCGGCTCTATAGGTGGCAAAATGCCCCTGCCTCAGATGGCTGCCTATTGTGCCAGCAAGTATGCAGTTAGCGGGCTGACGGAGGCGCTGCGTCTAGAGCTGCAACCCCACGGCATCCAGGTCATCGGTGTCCATCCGGGCCTGGTCAACAGCAACTTTCTCAAGCGGGCCATTTTTCTCGAGGAGCCGGGAGAGGACAACTTGACCCACCCAAGCAGGGCACGGCAGCGAATGCAGCAGGCCCTGGAGAGCTTTTGGGTTAGCCAGCCCGAAGAGGTGGCCGCAGCCATCTGGGAGGCTGTCTGCCACTCCAAGTCAGAAGTGGTCGTCGGCATGGCCCAGTGGGCAGTAGCAGCCTACACTCTCTTTCCTGGCTGGGTTGGTCCGTTGCTGCAAAGTTTGCCCGACTGATCCTAGGCTCAACTTCGCCAGTTCAGAGGCGGGTATAGTGTATGGTAGGCCCTGCCAGTTGCAGCGGAAGGATCCTGAGGATCTATGGTAGACCCCGTGCCTTCTCCTCCAAGTGCTCAGCAGCATCTTCTCATCGTGGAAGATCGAGATGGACGCCGCACGCAGGCGCTGACGGCTGCAAAGTACTTCATCGGTCGCGACCTGGCCAACGATATCTGTCTTAACTCTCAGTACGCCTCCCGCCACCATGCCATGCTGTTGCGCATCCCTGCTGAAAAGGAGGGAGAATACTCCTATCGCATACTGGACGGGGATCTGGAGGGCCGGCCCAGCACCAACGGCCTGTTGATCAACGGCCAGAAAGTCTCTACCCACCAGCTTAAGTCGGGAGATGTCATCAGCTTTGGTCCAGACGCCAAGGCTACCTACATCGTCAAGAACCCCTAGCTTGACCTTTATTGGGTTTGCCTTCTTCTTGAGGGTTTTCCTCTAGTCCTCGTTCGCGACAGCGGTGCGGAGTTGCCGGACAATTCGCTACCTTGTGGCACAATGTGCAATTTCGCCAACGCACCTTCTGCCTTGACGTGGACTAGCTAAGCTAGTAAGCTGGCAGGTGCCTTTTTTCTAGGCATTTTGCCTGGGCTAAAGTTGGCTCCGTCTCTAGCCTGTGGGCTCTATCCAGGGCAAGGAGCAACCACTGTCAGCTCGACGGGAGGTGAGGGCTGTGGAGATCCCTCTGGCGGCGCGGTAGGCGTTGAGCCTGCTACCAGTCATGGATCATGGGAGTGTTTGTTAGCGTTTCGTAGGTCTCTCAGAGCGGATGAGTTGGCAGTCACAGAGGGGTCGGCGCTCCTACCAGGTTGTCCCCGTGGGCGGGATTGCCTTGGGCCTGGCTCTGCTGCTGCTGGGATGTGCCCCCTCATCTTTGGAAGCCCAGGGGACGGCAGCCGTGGCCAACGCTACCCCCGCCGAAGGAGAGCCCCAGCGCCTGCCCGTGGAAGCAGAAGTAACCCTTGCCGGTCGGCGCTTTGATCTGGAAGTGGCTCGCACCCCTGAGCAACAGCGGCTGGGCCTGATGTTCCGCACCGATTTGCCGCCCAATCGCGGCATGTGGTTCCCCTTCGACCCACCCCAGCCGGTTGCCTTTTGGATGTTCAACACACCGCTGAACCTGGACATTATCTTTCTCCACCAAGGCCGGGTGGTGTACATCGCCGCCAATGTGCCCGGCTGTCCCGCCCTGCCCTGCCCCACCTATGGGCCTCCCCCCAGCCAGCTAGTGGACAGCGTGCTGGAGTTCCGTGGCGGGACGGCAGCGGCCTTGGGCTTGCAAGTTGGAGATACGGTTGAGATCCGCGAGCTCTCGCCCAGAACCCCTTGAGGATCCCGTCTGCCGTCTTGATTGCGATTGGGATGGCCTCTTTGCGATGATTCTTCCTAGGGGTCGCTGATGCAAAGAGGCGACGGCGAGCCTAGCATGGCTCGGCTATTGGTAGCAAAGCCCTATGGAGGTTAGCAGCGTAGCCCAGTGGCTGGGGGTCGGGGCTGTGGCCCTGGCTTCTGTGCTTTGGGCCGAGATTGTGCGGGATGTGCGCCATTGGCTAGCTCACCAGTGGCCCTGGCTGATGCCCAAACACACCCTGCACCACCGCCTGTTTCGCCCCGATCTCAGCGTGGTAGACCCAAAGTTATACCGGGAATCCCAGTGGCACCACGACGTCCCAGAAGCGGCGACGATGCTTCTGGCTGGGATCCCCTGGGTGGTGCTGTTGGGACAGGGATCCTGGCTGTACGGCCTGGCAGCGGCGGTGGGAGTGGTCTACTCGGCCAGTTTCTTGGCTGCTGGCCTGCTGCGGGGCTGCGGGCTAGCTCTGCAAACGGATATTACCCACCAGCCGGGGCCTTTCCCTACTCCTCCCAGCCAGTGGCATGTTAACCGCGCCTACCACTGGCGGCACCACTTTGACGACACCAACGCCTACTTCTGCGGCACCCTAACCTTGCTGGATCGGATCATGGGCAGCAGTCTCTCCTTTAAAGGCAAGCGCGTGGCCATCACTGGCGCCTCTGGCACCCTGGGCCGGGCCCTCTTGAAGCACTTTTCCCGCCATGGGGCCCAAGTCATCGCCCTCAGCTCCCATGCGGATTCGGTTTCCATCGAAGTGGATGGACAACTCCAGCCGGTGCCGACTGTTCGCTGGCAGGTGGGGCAGGAGGGATCCCTGGCCGAGCTCCTGGAGGAGGTCGATATCCTGGTAATCAACCACGGCCTAAACGTCCATAGGCAACGGGATCCCGAATCGGTTCGCCAGTCCTATGCCGTCAACACCTTCTCGGCATGGCGCCTGATGGAGCTATTTTTCCAGACGGTGCGCGGCAATCGGGAAATGGCCACCAAAGAGGTCTGGGTGAACACCTCCGAAGCCGAGGTCAGCCCTGCTTTTAGCCCCCTCTACGAGCTCTCCAAACGGGCCCTGGGCGACCTGGTGACCCTGCGCCGTCTCGATGCTCCCTGCGTGGTGCGCAAGCTTATCCTTGGCCCTTTCAAGAGCCAGCTCAACCCGATTGGAGTTATGTCGGGGGATTGGGTGGCCGCCCAAATCCTGGCCCAGGCCAAACGCGACTGCCGCAACATCATCGTCACCATCAACCCCCTCACCTACCTACTTTTCCCGCTGAAAGAGTTGGCCGTCAGCACCTATTTCCGCTTGTTCAGCCGCCGCTCTTCTCCACTAGCCGTCCCCGATCCCAGCGCTGGGATCCCAATCTAGGGAGTCGGGCAAGTCCTAGCCAGCTTATGGCATTGGGCGCAAAGGTGGAGTAAGACAAAAGCAGGTTCTTTGGCGTCAGCAGGATGGGATCCCTTCGGGGAGCGAAAATGCCCTTTTGGAGAATTCAGCAGCTCGCTCTCCAAATGAACGTTGGGTGTGAGGAGTGGGAGTGAGCGATGAAAATTGCGCAACAGTGGGCGCGCGCAGTGCTTTGCCTAGTGGGTGGCGCCTGGATGCCGGGGCTTTTGTCCGGCTGTGCCATCCCCATAGCCGCTGCAGGGGTCGCCGAGGTTCAGGTGCGCCTGGTACATGTGGCCCCCAATACCCCTCCCCTTGACTTGGAAGTGGGGGGCGTCAAGGTAGCGCGCAGTGTAGCCTATGGCTCGGTGAGCGAGTATACCCGCCTGCCGACAGGAGAGTACGACATCCTGTTGCTTGCAACGCCCGTGACGTCCTTGTCTTCTCAGGTGGTGGCCAAAACGGTGGCCAACTTTAGAGGTGGGGGAGTATTCTCAGTGGTGGCCGCTGACGAGCCCAATCGCGTGACGGCCTTGGTACTAGAAGACAATATTAACCCCCTGTTCGATCAGGCCCTGGTGCGGTTTGTCCACGCTGCCCCCGACGCGCCCCCTCTGCAATGGCAAGGGGAGCGGGGACGAGTGCTGATACCCCAGTTGGCCTTTGGGCAGGCTTCTACCTTTCAGGTGATGCGCCCCGGCTTTACCCAAGTCCAGGTGTTCACCGTCGCTCCCAGGATCCCCCTGCAACGCTTTGACCTGCAATTGGAGGCAGGCAAAGTCTATACCCTTTATGTGGCAGGGTTGCTGCGTAGCAATCCAAGCTTGAGTGGGGTGATAGCGGAAGAAACGCGGGCTCGTCGCCTTCTCTAGGTGTCTTCCCCCTACCCTTCGGGAAGTAACAGTGGATACCCTATTCCGGGTGGAGGTGCTCAGCCAAACCCCAGATCCCGAGCGGGTGATCTGGCTGGCGATGCACCAGGACTACAGTGCGGAGTACGTTACGGCTGCCAGTCGCGTCCCGGCCAATTACGGTGAGGCGGTGGTGCGGCACCTATTGGAGGGTGACCGTGGGCATTATGGGCCTTTGGAGCATCCGCAGATTACGTTTGCTGTGGGGTATTTTCCGCACTTAGTGGTGCAGCAGGCGCGCACGCACCGTATTGGGGTGTCGTTCGATGTGCAGTCGTTTCGGTACACTGGGAAGCAGCTTCTGGAACTGGGATCCGATCCCAGCCCTGACCAACTGGAGCAGGTGTTCTATGTCCCCGCCAACATCAAGGAGGGGCAGGCCAAGACTCGCGAGGGAGTTTGCCCCATCTCCCCAGAGGCGCTAGGCATTGTGCTAGAGCAATACCGCAGCCAAGTGGCCGCCTACCGCCGCTTGGTAACCGAGTGCGGTGTACCGCCTGAGGATGCTCGCTGCGTTTTAGGCTACGGCATTCGGCAGCACTTCGTGGTGAGTTTTAACTGCCGTAGCTTGATGCATTTTTTGGATCTACGTGCCAAGGCAGATGCGCAGCGTGAAATTCGGGAGTTGTGCGACCTGATTTGGCCCCACTTTGAAGCGTGGTGCCCGCACATTGCGGCGTGGTACCGCAAAAACCGCTGGGGCAAGGCTAGGTTATCTCCTTAGAAATTGGATGAGAACGCCCTACAAAGCCTAGAGTCAAGGCTTAGAATTCCCTGAGCTTTAACCTCGCCTTTTGGCTAGGGGTTTATGGATCCCAAAGCTTATGAACAAGTGGCGAGCCTAGAAGATCGGCATTGGTGGTTTCTGGGCCGCCGTCGCATTCTCAGCCGGGTTATTGCAAGGATCCCTCTTCCTCCCGCAGCTTGTATTTTGGAAGTCGGCTGTGGCAGCGGTGGCAACCTGGAAATGTTGTCTCAATTTGGCCAGGTCTTCGCAGTGGAAAGAAGCGAGATAGCATTGCCTATTGCCCGGGCCCGTGGAATTGGAGTCGTGGCCGAAGGGGAATTGCCGCATCGGATCCCTTTTGGTTCTCAACAATTTGATTTGATTGCTCTGCTGGACGTCCTAGAGCATTTGGAGGAAGACAAAGCGGCTCTGGAAGCCCTTACCAAGAGGCTAAAGCCCTCTGGCTACATGGTGATTACGGTACCGGCCTACCCCTGGCTGTGGAGTACCCACGACGAACTCAATCACCACAAGAGACGCTACACGCCGGAACAACTTCGCTCCCTACTTAAAAGCGTCGGCTTGGAAACTTATATCTTTACCTTTTTCAACAGCTTTCTCTTTCCATTGGCAGCAGGGATCCGCCTAGCCCAAAAGGGCCTACGCCTCAGGGAGAGTCAGGATCTGAAGATGCCCTTGCCCTGGGTCAACTGGCTTTTAGCTGAGATCTTTGCTGCAGAAGCCTATTTGATCCCCAAGTTCCCCCTGCCCTTTGGCCTGTCTCTGTTGGCAGTAGCTAGTCCTAGGAAAGATGCGTTGGCCTAGTCTCCCAACTCGGGATCCGGCCGTACCCGCACTTCCATCTGGCGCAGCAGCCGCAGCGAGCTTTCCGGCCCATCGATCATCTGCTGCTCGTTGATCCAGTAGGTGGCAATCCCCAGGTCCTCAAGGAAGCGGATGTAAGGATCCGGCGGCGGCCCGTCAAAAACGGCGGCTTTTTGGACGGAAAAGCCCTGCTCTAGCCAAGGCGTGAGGGCAAAACGCTCGTAGTAGAGCAACTGCCCCACCACCTCCTGCATGACCTCTGCTGCATCTTTGTGGTGTAGCAATTTCACCTCGGCCAAAAGCAGCTGCCCGTCTGCAACCGCTAAGAAGTCAAAGGTGTGCTGGTCTTCGCGCACTTCCAATCCAGCCAGACGGAACCAGCGGCGAAACTGGTGCAAGATTTCGTTGTGGCGCTCGCTGCGCTCCAACTGACGCCGGCGGCGGCGCTCTGCCATCAGCGGGTCTGTCCCGGCAGAGGAAGGGATACCACTGCTGCAAAACTGGGGCGGCTCATCGGGATCCAAAACCACCCTACCCCCTGCAGGTTGGTGCAAGAGGGGTGGCATAGAGGGCAACAGCTCGACGGCTCCCCACTCCACCTCCGGCTGCGCAGCCAGGGCAAGCAGAGGGCGGTTGAGAGGGTGTTCCGGGTGGGTGTCAAACAACAGCTTGAGTTGGGAGTGGCTAAACTGAAAATCTAGACGGAACTGTTCCACAGAAAGGCGATCCCGACCCTTTTGCAGAGTCTCCTGGCCAAAGTAGAGCATCACCAGGAGAGGATAGATGGGTAGAGGGCGATGGGGCGGGATAAGCATGGCCCACATCGCGTCAGTCCAGTGGGGAAGCAGGATCTCGGCCTGTCTGCCTTTGCCCACCACCTGCAGCATTTTGGGGTGGCCGGGCTGCCAACCACAGGGATGGTCGTCGAAGCCACAGGTTTGCCGCCCTTGATCCACGCTTAGGGGGTAGCGCCCGTCGTAGAGGCGAAAGGGACACAGATCCCGGTCTGCTGCTAAAAAACGCTCGTCCTGCCACAAGTGGGCGGCCAGGGCATGACAACCAATGCCTTCCTGGCTGTTGCAGGCTTTGAGCCAGCGGCGTTCGACCAATTTGCCCCCCACTTTGCTTGGCGCCAGAGGCCGAACAAGGCCATTTTCCCCTTGGTTAAACAGGGGCCACACCAGGGGCTCCCCTGTCTCTGGCAGCGTGGGTAAGAGAGGGTGAGTTTTGGTGTAAAACGGGTCACAAATGCGCTGGGCCACCTGCTCCAGGGGCAGGCCATGGGGAGATCCCACCGGCGGCAGAAGGGATCGCGAGCCGGCCTGGGCGCGATGGTACTGGATAGCCAGAGCTACCTCCAGCCCTACTGGACGCAGTTCCGGCGTCAACTGCCGGTAGCGCTGCAGTAGCCGTGAAGCTTGCACAAACAGGTCGTAGCGCCGAATGGGAACTGCCTCAGCCATAGGGTTGCCGGAAAAGATCCCCACTGCCTTGGGCAAGAGCTGGCACAGACAAGCACCATGGCCTCAAGAAATGAGACCTTGGCAACTGTCTCTGCAGACCCTGACCTTGCCGAGGATATCGGGCCGACACCCATTCCCCTTGGCGTCAGGTCAGTAGTCAGTGTAGTGGAGAAACCCAGGCGCGAGAAGATGTTGCCACCTGGCGGCAGGTTGTGGGAAAAATGCGCAGCAGGCCCTAGTGTCGCGGCCACCAAGGAAACCAAGGAAAGGGAAAGGGACGCTCTGTCTCTGCGTCGCGGTCGTACTCGGTTGGGCGGTCCGTCTCTGGCTGGATCGCCAAGCTGCCCACGGAGTCGGCCTCTCGGTAGACGCGGGCAATCTGGCGGTAATTTGGGCTACATCGTCGGCGAAGATCGCACCATTGTCGGTGGCTTTGTAGGACTGGATTGTAACCTGACCTCCCTTATTCACGTTCGGCAGCCCTAATGCCTCTGCCGGGATCCCAAGCCACCTGGGCTACCATATAGAAATTGTAGCGCTCCTGCCAACTTTCCCAGATCATGGCCAATCTTCAACGGGATCCTGAGGTCAACTTGTCGGCTGCTTCGGCTCTTGCCCAAAACCCCCAGCCGGCGATCCCCTCCTTGCCGTTGCACGTCATGTTTCGCTTGGGCCTATTTCAGATGGGCTTGGGGATGATGTCGCTGCTGACGCTGGGGGTGCTCAACCGGGTCATGATTGACCCCAATCTCTTGGCCATCCCGGCCACGGTAGCAGGGGGATCCCTGGCCATGCACCAGTTGGTGTCTCCGGCCCGCGTCTGGTTTGGGCAGCTTTCCGATGCCAAGCCTTTGTTTGGGACGCACCGCAGCGGCTATGTACGCCTGGGATCGGTGCTCTTTGCCCTGTGCATCTTTTTGGCGGTGCAGGTGGTGTGGGGTTTGGGGCAGAGCTTTGCTAGAAGTGGCTGGTCGCTGGCCACCTATGGCTGGATTGCTCTGGCCGCCTTCATGTTTGCTCTTTACGGGCTTTGCCTCAGTGCCTGCTCCACGCCCTTTGCGGCGCTGCTGGTGGACGTTTCCGATGAGCACAACCGCTCCCAGTTGGTGGGGATCGTCTGGTCGATGCTGATGTTGGGCATTGCCGGGGGAGCGATTGGCTCGGCGGTGCTGCTGCGCGGCCTGGATCTAGAGAATCTCCAGAGTACGATTAACCGCCTCTTTATCGTCATTCCTGCCGTGGTGATCCTGCTGGGGGTCATTGCTACCTGGGGGGTAGAAAAGCGCTATTCCCGCTATGGATCCCGTTCCACCTTGGCCGGGCGGGAGGATCAGATTACCCTGGGCACGGCCCTCAAGGTGCTCACCGCCAGCCGCCAAACCCTGATCTTCTTCAGCTTTTTGGTCCTGATGACCATGGGCCTGTTCATCCAACAGCCGGTTCTCGAGCCCTATGGCGGCGAGGTGTTTGGCATGACGGTAGCCCAGAGCACCCAGCTCAACGCCTTTTGGAGCATAGGCGTCTTGGTAGGGATTGTGGTGACTGGCTTTCTCATCGTGCCTAGGCTGGGCAAGCAGACGACTGCCCGCTTGGGCTGCCTGCTGGTGGCCCTTTCTTTTGGGCTGACCATTGCCGCAGGGTTTACAGGCAAGCCGCAGCTGCTGCAGCTATGTATGATCCTGTTCGGCTTAGCCTCAGGGATCACCACCAACGGCGCCATTAGCCTAATGTTGGATTTGACAGCAGCAGAAACCGCCGGCACCTTCATCGGCGCGTGGGGCTTGGCCCAGGCGATGTCGCAGGCGCTTTCTACCCTCATTGGCGGCGCTTTGCTCGATCTGGGGCGGCTACTTTTCCCCACTTCCTCGGTGCTGGCCTATGCCACCGTCTTTGGAGTGGAGGCGGGGGTGATGTTGCTGGCAGTGTATCTGCTGGGCCGGGTGAGCGTAGCGGAGTTTCGGGAAAACACCAGCCGCGCTCTCACCAAAGTGCTAGCGCTTGAGTTAGAGGGCTAACGCCGTGGCACCGGCTCGTAGTGCGGGCAACCCTGGCAGGGCCCACTGGGGTTAACGGCGCAGCGCAACAGGGGCGAGCGGGCATTGAAGCGACAGGAGGGATCCCCCAAAAACTGGCCTGCTTCAGGGGGTGGGCTCACTGGGCGAATGAGGGCGCGGATGCCACAGAGGTGATATTTGCCCTGCCGCAACTGGTAGGAGTGGCGCTTTTCTAAAACCAGGTAGTGCTGCTCGGCTAGTTGAACGTAGGTGCCCGGATGGGGGCTGGTTTCCCAGGGGCATTCGTCTACCACCTCTCCCGAATCGGCATCGATCCACTGAATGGGCAAGGTTGGGTTGACAGAAGCCATAGGGCACAGCGGCAGCCAGCCTGGAGAACAGCTCGGCAAACGAAGGGAGGGACGCAGGCTGGCTTGTACTACCAGCTTTACTCAGTGTAGTGGATTTCCCGGGGTGGCCGGACGGCTCAGGTGAGAGAAGGAGGCAGCTAGAATACGTGGGCGAGAAAGGATCCCGGCAGAGCATGGGCAAAGTAGTGGTTATCGGGGCGGGGCTGGCCGGCTTAACCTGCGCCAAGGTGCTGAGTCAGGCGGGGTGGAGGGATGTCCTAGTTTTGGAAAAAAGCGACGGCCCCGGGGGCCGGGTGCGCACCGACGAGGTGGAGGGCTTTCGCCTGGATCGCGGCTTTCAGGTGCTGTTTACGGCCTACCCTCAGGTGCGGCGGCATCTGGATCTGAGCAGACTTGACCCCTGCCCCTACCGTCCGGGAGCTATCCTGGCCCGATCCGGTCGCTGCTGGCTGTTAGGGGATCCGCTGCGGGATCCAGCCAGCTTCGTCCCTTCCCTATTCAACCCCCTGGCTAGCTTTGGGGACAAGCTCAAGGTGCTGCAGTTGCGAGCGGAGCTGGCGCAGCGCACGCCGGAGCAGGTCTTCCAGGAAGGGCTGGGGGGATCCGATGGCTCGGTGCGAGAGTTCCTAGAGGGGTACGGGTTCTCCGCCAAGATCTGCCAGCACTTCTTCTACCCCTTTTTCCGCGGCATTCTTCTGGATCCAGAGATGGCCAGCAGTGCCCGTCTCTTGGCGTTCTATTTCAAGATGATGGCCGAGGGGGCCATTGTCACCCCAGCGCTGGGCATGGGAGAACTTGCCCGCCAACTGGCCAGCCACCTCTCCCCAGAGCAGATCCGCTACCAAACCCCGGTGGAGCGCATCCTGGTCGAGGAAGGGAGAGTGCGCGGGATCCGCACCGCCGGCGGAGAGGAGATCCCTGCCGAGTGGGTGGTCTGCGCCACCGAGGCCCCTCAGGCGCGGGCCTGGCAAGCCGAGCTCTGTCCCCATGCCGCTATGCCCATTCCCACCCAGGGACGGTCGGTTACCTGCCTCTACTTCTGCGCTCCCTTTTCTCTAGCCCGCGGCGCCTACTTGTACCTCAACGCCAGCGGCCAAGGCTGGATCAACCACTGGGTTCAGCTCACCCGCATCAGCCCGGCACTAGCTCCTCCTGGCCAACACCTCTATTCGGTGACGGTATTGGGGGATCCCCCCTTGAGCGACGAGGAGCTGGCCCAAACCTGTCGGGCCGAGCTGCAGGTCTATTTTCCCAAAGCCCCCTTGAAACAGTTGCGCCTGCTGCGGGTGTATCGCATCCCTTTTGCCCAGTTTGTGCAGCCGCCTGGCTTCCAGCAGCATTTGGTTCCCACCTATAGCGGCCTGCCAGGCCTTCTCTGGGCTGGAGAGTACACTCACCAGAGCAGCATCGAGGGATCCCTGCGCAGCGGCGAACAGGCAGCGGCCTGGATCCTGCAAAAATCGGCCTTGTAGACTTTCTTAACTCTACTCCCGGAACCAAAGCTGGGATCCCGTGGTATGAAGGGGGTGGACTTAATCGCCCACAGGGATCCCTCCGCCATGCAAAACGCTTAGCCCAATCCCGCTCCTGCAGCGGTCGTTTGAGTTGGTAGGTCCCATCTACTGGCCGTTGCTGATCCTGGCCTCTCCAGGCTTTATTCTGGCCATCGTCACGGAGCTGACCCCACTTCTCGGGGGGATCCTCCAACTGGCCTATGGCATTGTTGTTGCACCGATCCTAGGCGGAGCAGCCTTGTGGCTGGTGGATCAGCACCTGGAGCGGCAAGCGCCCCTGCTGGGCAACAGCCTCGACCGAGCTGTCTCGAAGGCAGTGCCTCTAGTTCTGGGCACCCTCTTAGCAGCACTCCTCTCTTCCCTTGCCTCCATCTTTCTGATCATTCCAGGCATTTATGTAGGGGTTAAGCTGGCCCTCACACCTTGTGCCATTGCTCTAGAAAATCAAGGAACTACAGGAGGGCTGCGCTACAGTTGGAATCTCGTCAAAGGTCGTTGGTGGGGCGTGTTTTGGGCCCTTCTGGTCCTGGGCTTGATTCTTGTTTTTGCGGGTGGATTGATAGTTGGATTTGTCACAGTTGTGGCTGATGTTGGCGACTTTGGGGTGAGCATGGTTGCAGCTGCCGCTGTCACAGCCGTTGAGCCCATCTTCTGGGTCTATGTGGTTCTCCTGTTCCGATCCCTGCAGCAGTTGAAGGGGCAGGCGGCCTAGCTTTGCCTCGCCGCTCAAGCCGGGGGCTTTGCGTAACCCTGGAGTTTACAAGGGCAGACCCAAAGTGCAGACGTTCAATCCGCCATTTAGCGGAGCCCAGAGCAGGAGCTCTTGTCGAGAATAGACAAAGACCTCCCCCGGGAGCACCTCTGCTATGAGCGAAGCTAGGGCAACCGCCATCCAGCAGATCATCCAAGCAGCTATGAGGACTGGTCTGCTTACCGCTGCTCAAGAACACGAGCTGAACCTGAGGCTATTTCAAGATGGCTGTTCCGAGGCGGATTTCTTCCTGCTGCGTCGCCTGCACTCCTGCTTGCGCCAGGGATCCATCCGTCAAGTGCCAAGCTTGCCCAACCCAGTAGCCAGGGGTTGCTTTGGCGCCCCTCTAGTGACCGACAAAGTCGAGGAGGCTCAGCCCCAACCTTGTGAGCTGAGTCGAGCGCACAACCCTAAAGTTAGCTAGGGGAAGGCCCAGGGTGCATTAGAGTTGGAATCCGAGTGATAATAACTCCAGCAATGTGCCCTAGTGGGATCCTCGGCAATGGAAGCTTTTTTCGAGTTTCTCTGGTCTGCCTCGGCTATTTTGCTGGTGATCCTGGTGCTGTTGCACAGCCCCAAGGGAGATGGCCTGGCGGCTATTAGCGGGCAAGCCCAGTTGTTTGCCAGCCCCAAGAGCGCTGAGCAAAATCTGAACCGCCTCACCTGGACGGTGGCTACCCTTTTTCTCTCCATCAGTGTGGTGCTGGGAGCAGGCTGGCTCTCCGCAGGCGCAGGGCAATAAGTAGCGTGGCAGTCATCTACTTGCACGGCTTTGGCTCGGGGCCGCAATCAGCCAAGGCTGCCTTTTTCCGCCAGCGGCTGCAGCGGCTTGGGATCCCTCTGGAGGTGCCGGATCTCAACCAAGGCAACTTTACCCAGCTCACTCTCTCTCGCCAGATCCGGCAAGTTTCTGAACAGTTGGCTGCCATGGGGCATCCTCCTGTTACCCTGATTGGCTCTAGCCTGGGAGGTGTAGTGGCTGCCTGGGTAGCTGAGCAGCAGTCTTGCGTGGAACGGCTGGTGTTGCTGGCACCGGCCTTTGGCTTCTTGCAACATTGGCTGGCGCGGCTAGGGGCTGAAGCCGTGGAAGCTTGGCAACGCAGCGGGCAAATGCTGGTCTTTCACCACCAAGAAGGGCGGCCGCTGCCCTTGGCCTATGACTTTGTTACCGATGCCCAGCGCTACCCCGAGGAGGCACTGCGCCGGCCTGTGCCCACCCTGATTGTGCATGGGACCCGCGACGAAGTCATCCCCATCCAAGCCAGCCGCAACTACGTCGCCCATCGCCCCTGGGCGCAACTGGTAGCTGTGGAGAGTGACCATGCCCTCACCGATGTTCTAGAAACCCTCTGGGAGGTGGTCAGCCGCTTCTGTGGCTGGTCCCAGTTGCCTTCGGAAACGCCCTCCTAGCCTATCTGCCGCTTTGGCCCCCCAACGTCCTTCAGCCCCATGCTGCCCCCCAAAGTGCTCCGTGCCGCTGAGGCAACTGCCGGCCTCTTTTTGGATATGGACGGGGTCATCGTGGATTCGGAGCCAATCCACGCCCGTGCCGGCGCTATTGCCTTGGAGCGCTGCCGGCTTGCTCTAGATCTGGCTCCCGTCTCCCTGCAGTTTAAGGGGCGCACTGACCGGGACATGTTTGAGTATCTCGTGGAACACTTGACGGACACCCCGCCCGCAGAGCGGCCCCTGCTGGTGCAGCGCTTGATTGAGGAAAAGGCCAGGGCTTTTGGGGAGCTGTTGGAAGAGGTGCCCTTGGTGCCGGGGGTGTTGGAGTTTCTGGAGCTCAGCCGCCGTCGCTTTTCGGCCCTTGCCCTCACCACCTCTGCTACCCGTCGGGATCAGGAGCAGATTTTCCAACGCTTTGACCTAGGCCGCTGGTTTGACGCCGTGATTACCGCTGAAGACATCCAGCGAGCCAAGCCCGACCCCGAGCCCTATTTGAAAACAGCTGCCAAAGTGGGCTTGGATCCCAGCTTGTGTTTGGTGGTTGAAGACTCTGCCCACGGGATCCGCGCGGCTAAGGGGGCAGGCTGCCTTGCGGTGGGCCTCACCACTGCCTTTACACCACTAGAGCTGCGTCAGGCAGGCGCCGATGCTGTGGTGGACAGCTTTGCCGAATTGGCAGAACTTCTGGAGCTGGAGTAGAAAGAATCGTGGAGTCAGGACAAGTCTTCCAGAACCGGAAGGCTCTAGGCCATCGTCATGCCGCCGTCGATGGCAAAGACTTGGCCGGTGATGTAGGCCGCCGCCGGGTCAGCCGCCAAAAAGCGCACTAGCCCCGCCACTTCCGCCGGGGATCCCAGTCGCCCCAGAGGAATTTGGGCCAGGATGGGGCCAGGATCCAGCTTTTCCGTCATCTGGGTAGTGATAAAGCCAGGGGCGACAGCGTTGACGGTGATGTTGCGGCTGGCCAGCTCGCGGGCTGCTGTCTTGGTTAGACCAATTACCCCCGCTTTGGCAGCGCTGTAGTTGGCCTGGCCGGCGTTGCCCACCAAGCCCACCACTGAGGTGATGTTGATGATGCGTCCCTGCCGCTGCTTGACCATGATCTTGGCGGCTGCTTTCAGGCAGAGGAAGACTCCCGTAAGGTTGAGATCCAGCACTGCCTGCCAGTCTTCCGGCTTTAGGCGCAACAAGAGGGCATCGCGGGTAATGCCAGCATTGTTAACCAGCACGTCCACCCGGCCCCACCGCTCCATCACCTGCTCAAAGAGCCGCTCCACTTCTAGGGGTTGGGAGACATCGGCGGCCAGGGCCATCCCCTCCCCTCCCACGGCGGCAATCTCCTGCACTAGCGCTTCGGCCTCGGCGGCAGAGTGGGCGTAGTTGACGACTACCTTGGCACCAATGGCTCCTAGATGCAGGGCAATGGCCCGGCCAATGCCTCGGCTGGCTCCCGTAACCACGGCCACTTGGTTGTGGAGCGAGGGCAAGGGGAGGAGTTCAGACATAGGCAGCAGCCTCCATGCAAGGGCGATAGCCGCACTAGTATAGGACGCTTTGGCTTCCTTTGGAGCCTTGCCGTCGGCCACGGCCCGTTAGCTAGCCCCGCCGAGAAGCCCCGCCCTCTACTCGCCAGGGTGTTCGCGCTAGCGGCGCGGAGCGCTTGGGTCGGGATGAGAGGCGGGGACACCTTGGTTTTCAATGTACTGACGCAAAACCGAAACGGTAACGCCGCCACACGAAGCAATGAGATACGATTCATTCCACAGAACATCTTTTCGGTAGATCCTTCTGTCCGTGAATTCGCTTCTCAGTCTGCGACTAGAGACAGATTTTTAATATTATTCACAAACTTGGACAAAGTTATCTGTGGGTAGTATTGAAATAGAAGGTGAGCATGATCTGCTTCACCGTTAAACTCAATAAGCTTGCAGTTCCATTTTTGGCAGAGATTATACAGGATCTCATGTAAGCGCTGTAACATCTCAGCAGTGAGTACCTGGCGGCGGTACTTGGTCGTTAAGACTAAGTGCGCCTTTAAATCGGACACAGCCCTGCCGCTAGAGACAAAGTCGTCTTTCATAGCCCTTCAGCTTTCACTGCTGCTATAATCAGTGTAGTAGCTCTTGGATACTCTTACGTGAGAGTTGCCTACCAGTACCGCTTGCGTCCTACCTCTAGCCAGATTGCCCTGATGGAGAAGTGGCTAGAGTTGCTGCGCAAGCAGTATAACTATCGCTTGGCAGAGCGCTTCAAGTGGTGGAAACAAAACCGCTGCGATGTCCATGCCTGTTCTCTACTGGTCTGTCACTTACCTGAGCTGAAAGATGAGCCAGACTACTACTCACAGAAGCGCGACCTAGTAAACACAAAAGCACTCTTTCCGGAGTACAAGACCATTCACTCGCAAGTCTTGCAAAACTGCATAGAGCGAGTACAGCAAGCCTTTGACCGCTGGCTGAAAGGAAACATTAACGGCAAGAGGCTAGGCAAGCCAAGGTTTAAGGGGGCAGGTCGGTATCGTTCCTTTACGTATCCCCAGATGAAACAGAACTGTATTCGGGGAAAGTTTATCCACCTGCCTAAAATCGGCTTGGTCAAGCTCATCCAGAACCGTCCTCTGCCTGAAGGTTTTGTGATTAAGACGGCTACCGTCACCCGTAAGGCTGATGGCTGGTATGTGACGTTGAGCCTGCAAGACTCTTCTGTTCCCGAACTTGATCCCGACCCTCCAACCCTGGAAAACACGATAGGGATCGATATGGGGTTGGATTTGACCAGGGGGAAGTTGTTCCGGTTCCACGGTGTTATCGCAGGGCACAAAAAAGGTTGAAGCAATTGCAGCGGTCTTTGTCCCGTAAGCGGAAGGGGTCAAACCGCTACAAGAAAGCCTTGAAGCGGTTGGCAAAGGCGCACCTGAAAGTCGCCAATCAGCGCAAAGACTTCCACGACAAGGTAGCCAAGTGGTTATTAAGCAAGGGAAAACATATTGCCCATGAGGCACTTAACGTTAAGGGTCTTGCCAGAACCAACCTAGCCAAATCTGTTCTGGATGCCGGGTGGACCAGTTTCTTGCGCATTCTCACAGTAAGGCTGAGAGAGCTGGGCTGTTGACGATTGCAGTGAACCCCAACGGCACAAGTCAAGAGTGTTCTGGGTGCGGTCGGAAAGTTCCCAAAAGCCTGAGTGAGAGGTGGCATTCCTGCCCTCACTGCGGCTTGGAGTTGCCCAGGGAAAGGACTACGTCCCGCTTACGCGAACAGAACTCTGCCTTACTTATCAAGGACAGGGCGGTGGGGCATCCCGTCCTTTTCGCGCCAGCGGGACGGAGTCCTTAAGCTCAGGAAATGTCCTTAACCGGAGTCACTGTTAGCGAAGCGTGGCGTAAGCCATGAAGCCCGCACTCTACCCGACAGGGTGAGGGCGGGAGTATGTCACGATAGAAAGTTGGCTTCTGGCAGAGAAACCGTCCATGCAA
>NZ_JANSJL010000042.1:29832-51469 GCF_047502745.1 Synechococcus sp. F70.1 | reverse complement strand
CAGGGGAGATCAACCCTTGCTGCTGCAGGCAACGCCCCAGAGGTTCCTCCAGACCCCTGGCAACCAACTGGCTAATCACCTGGCTGTCCACTAGCCTAGAGCCAGTTAGCAGGTTTTCCAAGCGATGCTTTTCTTCAGGGGGCAAGGCGGCAATCACCCGGCCTTGATAAAGCCAGATGCGGTAGATACCATTGGGCGCCCAGACAGACAATTGCCCCGATTTCTTACCCTTCTCCATCAAATGCAATAGGTCGCTCAGGGAGAATTCCTGAAGATCCCCTAGCATTGCCATACTTTTACTCCCCTTGCCCCTCTAGGATCAGTTTCTCCAGTATTTTCACGGATCCTGCGCTGTTAGGCAAAAAACCAAAGAGTGCCCTCATGGGCTAGTCTGAACTTAATCATAGGCCCAGGTTGCAAAAGGTTAAAGATGATGCATTTTTTAGTCAGAGTTAGTCGAACTTGCTAAATTTTCCTAACTTGTATGCAGCAGTTGCTATGTCAGCAGCTCAGTAAAAACTCGGAAGATTAACAAATATTTAACAATCAATGTTCGGTTGTTCGCAGCCTCTAACACTTTTTAGCTGTAGTTACTCGAAAATTCACGGGGCACAAATGTTCTCCTCAAGAGAATCGAATTGAGGGTTACACTGAGGGAGCTCAAGGCCATGAGACCCCCAGCCATTGCCGGGCTCAGGCCAATGCCAAAGGCGGGCAGGAGCACCCCTGCTGCCAGCGGGATCCCCAGCAGGTTGTAGCCAATAGCCCAGAGGAGGTTTTGCTGGATCTTGTGAAAGGTGGCGCGGCTGAGACGGATGGCTTCCACGACGTCCCAGAGGCGGTTGCGCATGAGGATGATATCGGCAGTCTCCAGAGCGGCAGCAGTAGCAGAGTGCAGGGCAATGCCCACATCGGCCTGGGCTAAAGCCGGTGCATCGTTGATGCCATCGCCCACCATGGCAACTCTCTGGCCCTGGGCCTGCAGATCTCGGATGACTTGAGCCTTGTCGGCTGGCTGCACCTCGGCGATGACGCGGATCCCTGGCACCTGCAAAGCTTGGGCCACCTGGTGAGCCACCTCGGCTCGATCCCCAGTCAGTAAGACCACCTGTAGGCCCATTTTCTGGAGCTGTTGCAGCGTTGCCTGGGCATCAGGCCGCAAGGGATCCTGGGCCGCCAGCAGCCCTGCCAGGGATCCCTCTACAGCCACGCCCACCACCGTTTTGCCAGCTTGCAGCAACGCCTCGGCTTGGGCCTGGGCTGGAGGGGAAATCGGGATCCCCAGGGTAGCCAGCCCCTCGAGGGAGGCCAAGATAACCTGCTTTCCTTCCACCCGCGCCGAGGCTCCCACTCCCGCCTGGGTGTAAAACTCGTCGGCAGAAAGCAGGGGCAGTCCTTGCTCGCGGGCGGCTCCCAGGATGGCTTGGGCTAGAGGATGGCAAGTGCCGCTTTCCACGGTGGCCGCCAGCTGCAGCAGTCGAGCCGGATCCAGGGAGGGGTCGAGGGCAAGGCAATCCGTCAGGTGCGGATCCCCCTGGGTGAGGGTGCCGGTTTTGTCGAAGACGACTGTTTGCAAGCGGTGAGTCTTCTCCAGGACGTCGCCGCCGCGGATGAGCAGTCCCCGCTCCGCTCCCAGGCCGGTGCCTACCAGAATGGCTGTCGGCGTGGCCAATCCCAACGCACAGGGGCAGGCCACCACCAGCACCGAGATGGCCAGCTTAAGGCTGAGGAGCAGGGGAGTTGAAGGAGGGGGGTGATCCCCCAGGTGCAGGTAGGAGTGGAGGCCAACTCCCATCAGGATCTCGCTTCCCCAAAGAGGGATCCCGATCCAGTACCAGAAGGCGAAGATGAGAAAGGCTAGCGCCACTACGGCGTAGGTGAAGTAACCGGCCACCCGGTCGGCCAGGCTCTGGATGGGGGCCTTGCGGGCTTGGGCTTCCTCCACTAGCCGGATAATCTGAGCCAGGATGGTGTCTTTCCCAGTGCGCGTAGACCGACACAGCAGCACTCCCGATTGGTTGACCGTCCCGGCCACAACCGAATCCCCTGGCTGTTTGAGCACGGGTAGGGATTCCCCGGTGAGCATGCCCTCGTTGACCATGGCCTGGCCGGCAATAACCTCCCCATCCACCGGGATCTGTTCGCCAGCGCGCACCTGCAGCCAATCCCCTACCTGGACTTGTTCAACGGGGCACCATTCTCCCTCCTGGGATACCCAGTCGGATCCCAGCCCTTCTTGGGCTCGCAGCCGGCGAGCTGAGGTGGGGTACAGGCTCACCAAAGCCTGCAAACTGCTAGCAGCCCGCAGACGGCTCTGCTGTTCCAGCGCCCGTCCCAGCAAGATGAAGCTGAGCATCATCACCGGCTCGTCGAAGAAGCACTCCCAACCCACCTGCGGGGCCAACAGCCCCACCAAACTGGCCAGGTAGGCGGATCCGGATCCCAGGGTAACTAGCGTGTTCATGTTGGGAGCTAGCCGCCGCGCCGCCCGCCAGCCGTCCAGGACAATGCCCCGAGCTGGGCCAAGAAAAGTCAACGTCGCCAACCCCCAGTGCAGCCAGACGTCGTTGAGAACGGGCAAGCCCAAACGGGTGAACAGATCCAGGTGGCCAGCGGCAGAGACCAGCAGCAAAAAAGCGGCGGCGAGGGCCTGGCGACTTTGGTCTTGGGTTTGCTGCCGCTGCCGGGCCAGGGGATCCGCGGGCGCGTCCAGGGCCTTTTCGCCCGCTACCAAGGGGGCCTGATTTTGGGGAAAAGTGCTGGGAAACCCCGCCTCTGTCAAGATCCGGGCCAGCTGTTCTGGGTCAGGCTGGATCCCGGGGGCAAATTCCACAAGGGCCGACTCGGTAACCAAGTTAACCCTGGCCTTGACCACTCCAGGCTGGCTTAGGAGCAGCTGCTCAACGGTCCGGACGCAGCCAGCACAACTCATCCCCCCTACTTGGAGCAGCAGGGATCCGTTCCCAGCCAATTCTGAGGGCCTATCCTCCACAGCGGGCTTGGCTGGCTGGGTTTCTTCCCCAGGGTGCGGCGCCTCTGCAGGGGCCATTACAGGGACTCCCTCGACCTCGCTTTTTGGCGCCATCGGCAAAATCAGGAATGAGGGGTACTCTCCCCATCCTAACGCTGGGATCCCCGCCACTACCCCCTTTGAACTCGCCGCTCAAACTCCTCGCGGGTGGCATCCACCAGTTGCACTGCCTCTGGATAGAGATTGGGGTGGTTTTGCTTGAGCCAACTCAGGAGGCGCGCCAACTGGGCTGTGCAGAGATCCAGATCGGCCTGAAAAATCACCGCCGCCGCCATGTGCTGGGCATACTCAGGCGGGTGGCCTCTTTGGGTTAGCTCTGCAGTCAGGGCAGCCAGAGCCTGCTGACGAATCGAGGGCAAGGGGCCTTCGGGGGTGGACATGGGCAAGATCCCCTAGTCGGCGGAATAGCGGCGCAGGGCCAGGGTCACGTTGTGCCCCCCAAATCCGAAGGCGTTGACCAAGGCCACGTCAACAGCCATCTGCCGCGCCTTATGGGGGACAAAGTCCAGCCCTTCGCACTCGGGGTCGGGGTTATCCAAGTTGAGGGTGGGGGGAACCCAGCCGTGGTAGATGGCTAGGGCCGTCGCTACGGTGGCAATGCCGCCTGCTCCCCCCAACAGGTGGCCGGTCATGGACTTGGTGGCGCTGATGGCTAGGCGAGGGGCATGCTCACCAAAAACTGCCCTGATGGCCTGCACCTCGGCAACATCCCCCACAGGCGTGCCGGTGGCATGGGCGTTGATGTGCTGCACCTGGTCAGGCTGGATCCCGGCATCTTTAAGGGCTAGCCGCATCGCACGGGCGGCACCTTCGCCAGCGGGGGCAGGGTTGGTGATGTGGTGGGCGTCGCAGGTGAGGCCGTAGCCGACGATCTCGGCATAGATCTTGGCGCCGCGGGCGCGAGCATGCTCCAGCTCCTCCAGCAGCAGGATCCCTGCCCCTTCCCCCATGACAAAGCCATCCCGATCCCGGTCAAAGGGCCGGCAGGCCTGCTCCGGGGCGTGGTTGCGGGTGGAAAGAGCTTTCATGGCGCTAAACCCGGCCACCGACAGAGGGGTTACGGCTGCCTCCGTACCCCCCGCAATCACAGCCTGTACCTCTCCCCGCTGCAGGAGCCGGAAGGCATCACCAATGGCGTTGGAGCCGGAAGCACAGGCTGTTACCGTACAGAAATTGGGCCCCTTGGCGCCAAAGTGAATGGCCACGTGGCCTGCTGCCATATTGGCAATCATCATCGGCACCATAAAGGGGCTGCAGCGATCTGGCCCTTTCTGGAGATAAATGGTCTGCTGCTCTTCCAAGACCCGGATGCCGCCGATGCCGCTGCCCAGCACCACCCCCACCTGCTCAGCATTGAGATGGGTAATCCGAAATTGGGCATCCTCTAGGGCCTGCTGAGTGGCAGCCAACGCCAGGTGGACAAAGCGGTCAGTGCGCTTGACATCCTTGCGATCTAGGTAGTCGAGGGGATCAAACCCCTTCACCTCCCCAGCAATGCGGCACTCGTGGCGGGAGGCGTCGAAGTGGGTAATTGGCCCAATGCCAGAGCGCCCTGCCAGCAAGCCCTGCCAAAACTCAGCAGGAGAATTGCCAAGCGGGGTTATTGCCCCCAGCCCCGTGATGACGACGCGACGCTTGGAGGGGAGTGGAACGGACATAGGAGCAAGGGCAGGATCTGTAGACAACGCTAAATCAGGGGAAGGCCCCCATCCTCCCGCAGGTTATGCAGCTTTCTTCTTGGAGAGGATGTAGTTGACGGCATCCTGCACAGTGGCAATGCCCTGAGCGTCCTCATCGGGGATCTCTAGATCGAACTCCTCCTCGAAGGCCATGACCAGCTCGACCGTGTCGAGGCTGTCAGCCCCTAGGTCGTTCTGGAAATTGGCTTCCAGGGTTACTTTGTCGTCTTCCACTCCCAGCTGCTCGGACACAATCTTGCGAACACGCTGGTAAACTTCCTCGGCGCTCATGCTTGGAACCCTAGAGTCTCTTAGCTATGGCTATCGAAGCACCCCCTATTGTATCGGAGAAAGGTTCTCCTCTTACGGAGCTCTACCCGCTTTTTTGGCCGCAGAGGGGGGAGGTGGCTTTTCCGGTTCCAGAAAGAGCAGCTAGGATAGTCAACTGCACCTCAAGTTGGATTCTCAAGGAGAACCTGCTTCCATGCCGCGCGCTTACGAAACGATGCTGATTGTGCGCCCCGACCTCTCGGAGGAACCCCTCGCCCAACTCCTTAGCGAACAGGAGTCTCTCTTGCGAGAAAACGGGGCAACTGAGCTAGAAATTACCAACCGTGGCAAGCGCCGCTTCGCCGGGTTTGAGATGAAGAAGTTTAAGGAAGGACTGTACATCCAGGTCAACTACAAGGCCGAGCCGAAGACAGTGGCCACCTGGGAGAAGAATCTGCGCATCAACGAGAACGTCCTGCGCTACATGACCCTGCGCCTGGATTGAGTCGACAGAATCCCGGCCAGAGCACAGACTAGAAATATAAGGCCCTAGCAAACTTCCCGTGGCTTTGTTATGAACTCGATTGTTTTGATGGGGGAGGTAGCGAGCGAGCCAGAGCTGCGCTACACACCTGACAACTTGGCAGTTGCCTCTTTGCTCTTGCGCTTCCCCAGCTTGCGCCCAGAGGAGCCGCCCTACCAGGTGCGGGTTTCCTCTTTTGGGGAGCTGGCCCAGCGGGTGGTGGATACCTGTCGGGTGGGGGATCAGATCACGGTAGAGGGTCAGCTGCACATGAATGTGGTGGAGCGAGATGGACGAAAGGAAAAGCTGGCGGAGATTACTGCCCGCCGCATTCATCAACTCAGCTCTGCTCGCGTTCTCTCCCTCACTGAGATGGGCGAGGCAAGCGGGGAGCCTGGGGAAGAAGATGCCGCCCCTCCGCTCAACCCAGACGAGGTTCCGTTCTAGCCCTAGGGATCTCCTACTTGGCTAGGTAAGGGGGTTTAGGTTTCGCCCGCCCCCCAGGAGGATAGGTTGCTCCTTATTGCCAAGAGAGACTCATGCGGTCGAGGAAATCGGTATGTTCAAAAGGATTCTGGTGGCAGTGGATCGGTCGGAGCTGAGCGAAGGGGTATTTCAAGGGGCTCTGCAGGTGGCAAAAGCCATGCAGGCCGAGATGATGATCCTCCATGTTCTGTCTCAGGAAGAGCCCGGTGCCCCAGAGCCCCCTATGATTCTGGGCATGGATTACAGCTCTGCTCTCAGTGCCGAGCTGTGGCAGTCCTACCGGGAGCAGTGCGCCATTTTCGAGCAAAACCAGATGAACTATCTGCGCTCGCTGGCGGAAAAAGCGACTGAGGAGGGAGTTCGGGCTGAATGCAACCTCAGCTACGGCAGCCCTGGCCGGGTTATCTGCGACTTGGCCCGCTCCTGGAAAGCCGACCTCATCGTGGTGGGTCGCCGTGGCTACTCTGGGCTAAGCGAGCTATTTTTGGGCAGCGTCAGCAACTACGTGCTCCACCGCGCTCCCTGCTCAGTTCTCACCATCCAGGGGGAGACCCTGAAGAAGGGATCCCAGCCCCAGGCAAACCAGGTGGCTGCCCCGCCCTCCTAGGGCGAAGCGGTGGGAGCAGGCGTTCCTTCCTCTGCCCCTTTCTCCTCCAGAAGACGCTTGACCTCTGTTTCAATACTGTTGAAGGTGCTAAGGTCAAGCACGGCGATATCGGGCTGGCGGCTGCTGCGAGCGTAGGCCCGCAGGCCAGCAGAGCTTAGGCTCAGGGTCAAAGGCTCCTGCTCCATCTCAGGCTTGGGTGCAATGTCAAGGGTAAGGTCGGGAGCAGCTAGGGCCTTTTGAGCCTCGGGATCGGTTGCGGGCACGAACTCCTTGGCGCGGGCAGCGTTGAGGCTGGCAAAGAGGGAGCTGAGGTTGACTACCTGGCCGGGCCGTTCTGGGTTTTCCCAGCGCACCTCCAGGGATCCCTTCTCCTGGGGCAGAGGGTTGAGGGTAACTCGCTCCTCCAGCAACTCCAGGGTAACTTGACCTACCTGGTTGGGGTTGAGGCGGGCGAGGCGGTGATCCCGCAGCTCCTCTAGGTCAGCGCGGAGGATGTCGGCAGTGCTGGTGAGGAGGGTAGCCACCGCCGGGTGCTCAGAGGTGATGACGTACACTTGGCCCTCTTTTTCCGAGCCCAAGGCTACGCTCAGGGTTTTGCCGTCCTTAAGCTCAACGGTTAGCTGGGCAGAAGGCTGCTCCAGACCGTAGGGAGCTAGCTCCGCCTTGGTTTCAGCCGGAAACTCCACCGCTTGCAGGCGAGACAGCGTACTGAGCAGACGGTCGACATTGAGGTCATCAGCAGGCAGCACCCGGGGCTCGACGATCTGCCAAGTCTCTTCCTGCCGCTGCAAACGGACAACCTCTGCCTCGGCTAGTTGCACTTGGAGAGACTTCACCGCTGCCCTATCAAAGCTCAGCAGGGTTTTGTCTCGCAAAGCCAAGAGGGAAGGCAGCAGGGATCCCTTTTGGCTGCTGGCAAGAAGCACTACTTTTCCCCCTTCGGGCTGGGCGTAGAAGCCGGAGCCGTCGAAGTTGTCATTGCCGATGGCCAGCCGGTAGGGCTCCCCTTCTTTGGGGAAGAGGGCAATCTGCTGGCGCGGCTGATCCAGGCCAAAAGCAGCTAGATCGTTAGCTTCCTCCAAGGTTAGCTGAGGCGTGAGGCGGGAGAAGGTGTTGAGCAACTGCTCCACCGGGAAGTCCAGCGCCGCTGACTGGATAGGCTGGCGGATGCGCCAACGGGATCCCTTTTCTCCTTCCGGGGTCCGCTCCAGGAGGATAACTTCTGGCTGGCTGTCTTTCTGCTGGCGGATCTCGATGCGGGCAATGGTGTCGGGGGCAAAGTGGAAGAGCCGCGCCCGCTCCGCCTGCTGCTGCTGGCGCAGTTGCTGAAAGCTGTCAAGGAGGAAATACCCCAGAAGAGCAGCCACTGCCAAGCCCAAGAGAATCCAAGTGCTGCGCTTGAACATGCTTGTCCTCCTCCCGCTCTACCGCCTTTGCCACCAGAGCACGGCTCCCGATCCCAACGCCACCAGCGGCAGCAGCACTGTTGATCCCAGGATCAGCCAGCGGAAGTTTTGTTCCGTCAACGTGAGACGGCGGTCGGTAATGGACTTGGGGCGGATGGAGATTTGTTCCGTTCGCTCAGCAAGCCAGTTGAGGGTGTTGAGGAAAAGATCGCGGTTGCCCTGCTGCCGCAAGTTGCCGTTGAGGGCAAAGTTGACATTGCCAACCACCACCAAGCGGGCCTCTGGCGGCGCCTCCTGGGATTCTGACTCCTTCTTCTCGCTATCTAGGCGGCGGGTTAGGGCTACGCCGAGGGTTAGGGGGCCGGGCTTGTCTTGATCTGGCTCAAACTGCAGCGGGCCGCCTTCCAGATTGGGGCTGGTTTCCCCCCAACTCTGGGGGCTGCTGCGCAGCAGAGGGGTAGCTTGGATCCCTTGCCGCTCTTGGGTTTCCACCGAGCGAGCTAGAGGGAAAAGGGTCATCAGCCGCTGGGCAGCTAGCGGGGCAGTGATGGGGTGATCCCCGTAGTCCGTAACCAAGGCTACGGCTGGCCCTGTCCCCAGAAGCTGGCTGATGCTGCTGACCTCCAGGATGAGGTCATCCTTGAGAACCACGCCCCACTCTTGCAGCAAGGGATCCAGGCCGGCATCCACCCGCGGCCCAATCAAGACCAGCAGCCGCCCTCCCTTGGCGAGATAGTCCTGCAGCTTCTCCACCTCGCCAGGAAACAGAGCCCGCTGCGGCCCCGCCAACACCACTACATCCGCCTCCTCGGGGATCTCGGCCTGGACAAGGTTCAAGGGCTCCACTCGATAGCCCTCCTGCTTGAGAGCGGCCACCGCCTGGGCCAGGGTTGGGGTGCCCTCTCGAGCTTCCAGGCTTACTTCCCCATGTCCCTGGACAAAATAGGCCACCACCTCGCCGCGGTTGACTACCTTGGCCAGCACCGGGGTGAGCTTACTCTCCAACTCAGGGGCGGGTGGCTGGGGCAGTTGCTGGCGGCTGTTTCCAGCTTCCACCACCAGCGTGTTGTTCTGGGTTACCTGCAGCCGCTGGACGGTGAGAGGATCGCGGTTGGGATCGACAAACTCAAACTGGAAGCGGTCGGGGTTGAGGCGGCGGTAGCGCTCCAGCTGTTCCCGCAGGTTGGGATCGGGAGCGGTGGTTACCGCCCAGACTTTAACGGGCTGCGCCAGTCCCTGCACCAGTTGCCGGGTCTGAGGCGACAGGGTAAACAGGCCCTCCTCGGTGAGATCCAGGCGCAGGTCGTAGCGCACCGCCACCACATTCACCAGCACCAGAATGACGGCCATAGCCGCCACCGCCACCAGGATGTTGGCGTTGGTTTGAGTAGAGCGCAGGCCCAGGAAGACGCCGACTTCCCGTTGGTGGGTGAGGCCCCACACCACCACTAGGGCCAGGCCTGCTGCCAGCAGGCTCAGCGGCACAGCCGTCCAGCCCGTGAGGATAGCCCCCACCACCAGCCCAATGGCGATGACGCCCAGCCCAAGGATCCCCGTCCAATCTGCAAGTACCCGCCAATCCTTCATCAGCACACGTCTCCCAGGACAACCCTAGCTCTGCTGCCAGCGCAGGCTTTCCACCGCTTGCACCGTGGCAAACAACCCCAGCAGGATGATGCTGAGGAAAAGGACGATGCTACTGCTGCTGAGGATCCCTTGCACCCAGTTGCTGTACTGCTGCAGCAGCGAGACATGCCGCAGGGTAGCGGCAATCCACGTGTTTTCCTGGCCCGCTGCAGCGTCGATGACCCAAAGCAGCAGGATGAGCCCAAAGGTGGCCACTGCAGCAATGAGGGTGCTGTCGGTTAGGGAAGAGATGAACAACCCCAAAGCCATGACGCTGCCGGCCAGCAGAGCAAGCCCTACGTAGCCCATCAGGGTTAGGCGGTAGTCCACTGCTGGGTTAGAACTGCTCAGCACCAGCACGTGGTAAACCAGCGGCGGCAGCAGCAAGGTAATGAAGAACACCCACACCGCCAGCCACTTGCCCAGGGCCACCTCCAGGTTGGTAATGGGGGAAGTGGCCAGCAGCTCCATGGTGCCCCGCCGCCGCTCTTCGGCATAGGAGCTCATGGTGAAGATGGGCAATAGAAATAAGGAAAGGGTGCCCAGCAGATTGAGAAACTGCTGCGACAGGATGGTGGCAGCATCAAAAGGGTTCTCCTGGCCAAACTGGGCAAACAGATCCACCTGCTGGGAAAAATTGATGACCCGCACCAAGATGTTGACGAAGAAAAACCCCGCCAGCCCCCAAAACACTGCCGCCACCACATAGGCAATGGGGGAGGTGAAGTAGCCGCGCAGCTCTTTGCGGAAAATGGCAACCACGCCGTTCATGCCGCTTCCTCCAACGCGCCTGCTGCTTCCTCTTGGGTAGTGAGCTGCAGGAAAATTTCTTCCAGAGAAGCCTGAGGACGGCCAATCTCGTAGAGGTCGATCCCTGCCTGCACCAGAGCCCTGGCCACCTCTGGGATCCAGCCCTCTGCGGAAGCATTGCTCTTGAGCTGCACCTGCCAGCGAGGGGGATCCGCGGCCAAGGGCTGTACACTGACCACCTCCACGTGCAGCAGGTTCTGCAGAGCTGCTCGAATGGCCGCTTCCTCGGCTGCCCCCACCACCAGCTTTGCCTGCTGCCGATCCTGCAACTGAGCCGTCAGCTCAGCGGGCGTGCCGACAGCTGCCACCTGGCCGCGGTTGATAATCACCACCCGGTCGCAGGTCATGCTTACCTCCGGCAGGATGTGGGTGGAGAGGATGATGGTGTGCTCTCCTGCCAGGCTTTTGATTAGGTTGCGCACTTCGATAATCTGCTTGGGATCCAGCCCAATGGTGGGCTCGTCGAGGATGATCACCGGCGGGTCGTGCACCAGAGCTTGGGCCAGGCCCACCCGCTGCTTGTACCCCTTGGAGAGCTTGCGGATAAGGGTGTGGCGCCTGTCTTCCAGACTGCAGCGGCGGATGACCTCGTCTACTCGCCTAGGTCGGTCACCGGCACTGACCCGCTTGATCTGGGCCACAAAGTGCAGATAGGCCTCCACCGTCATATCGGGGTAGAGGGGCGGGTTTTCCGGCAAATATCCAATGCGCTGCCGCACCGCCATCGGGTTTTCGTGCACATCAAACCCAGCCACCCGCGCCGTTCCTTCCGTAGCAGGTAGATACCCTGCCAAAATGCGCATCGAGGTGGTCTTGCCGGCGCCGTTGGGCCCCAAAAACCCCATGATCTCGCCGGCATTGACCTGGAAAGAAATATCGCGGATGGCGGTAAAGCGGCCGTAGGTTTTGCTGAGGTGCTCCACTTCAATGGCAGCTCTGGCTACTGGAGCCGTGGGTAAACCGGTCATTGGCGCTTCCTCGCCTAGAGAGTTAGCGGCAGTTGTTGGCCCAGAAGGCCTAAGGCAGACGCCGAGGCCATCTGCAAACTTAGCATAGCGACGCTCAGCAGGAGCACAGGGGATCCCCATCCCCCTTTTGGTGGGGACTCAAGGCGCTAGGGATCCCCACTCCTCCAGCCCCAAGACCCGGCTCTCCCCAGGGCGGGCCGCTACCACCTCCCCAATGGGGAAGGCTTCGGGGAGCAAGGATCTCACCCGATTCTCCTCCTCAGGAGGGATCACCAGCACGTAGCCCACCCCCAAGTTGAAAGTGTTGAACATCTCCAAGGTTTCCACCTGGCCCTGCTCCTGCAGCCAGAGAAACTCCGGCGGAACTTGCCAACTGTGGGGCTCTATCCGCGCCGCCTGGTCAGGAGCCAAACAACGGGGCAGGTTTTCCGGGATGCCGCCGCCGGTGATGTGGGCCATGCCGTGGAGCTTGACCCCTGCTGCTTGGAGTTTCTGCACTGCTTGGACATAGATGCGGGTGGGGGTGAGAAACACCTCTGCCAACGGTCGATCCCAGCCAGGGGGTTGGTAATCCCAAGGCCAGCGCCGCTCGGCCACAATGTGCCGCACCAGGCTAAAGCCGTTGCTGTGGAGGCCGCTGCTGGGCAAGGCCCACAGCCGATCCCCCAACTGCACCCGCGCGGTGTCTAGGATATCTGCCTTGTCCACGATCCCGACACAAAATCCTGCCAGGTCGTACTTTCCAGGCAGGTAAAATCCCGGCATCTCCGCCGTCTCCCCTCCCAGCAGTTGGCATCCGGCTTCCTGGCAGCCCGCTAAGATGCCATCGATGACTTGCCAGAGGGCTTCCAGCTCCAGCTTGCCAGTGGCAATGTAGTCCAGGAAAAACAGCGGCCTGGCTCCCACCGTCAGCACATCGTTAACACACATGGCTACCAGGTCGATGCCGACGCCGCGGTGCTGCCCCCACTGCTGGGCAATCTCCAGCTTAGTCCCCACTCCATCGGCAGCGGCAACCAGCACCGGGGCAAGGTAGCCCTTTGGCAGCTCAAACAAGCCGGCAAAGCCGCCAATGCCCCCCAAAAGTCCTGGGGAACCTGCACCAAACCGCTCAACGCGCTCCCGAATCCCTTGGACAAAAGCGCGTCCGCGAGCGATGTCAACCCCTGCTGAGCGGTAGTCCAAGATGCCGAAAGGCCTTGTGATAACTGGGCTTGGGCTTTTGCGCCTGGGCGGGCAAAGCCGTCACCTCAAAAATCCATGGTACATTAACTTCCGTTGTTTTAACCCTCGCGTTGGAAGTTGGACGAGTTGAAGAGGAGCGCGGCCTCATGCGAACTCAAAAATGGCTCGGACAGGGACTGGCTCCTGCCCCCAAGCTGGGCTTGGTTAGCTGTCTCTGTGTCACAGCCTTGAGCTGGCCCATGGGCCTGCTGAGTGAGGCAAGGGCCCAAGCGTCAGCCCGCAGGGGATCCGCCCCCACCCACGCAACAGAGTTACCGCTGGAAAATCCTTCGCTCTCCCCTGCTGCCGATCTGGTCTTTGCTCCCCAGTCCAAGGCTTCCCTTCCCGCAAAACTTGGCACCTTGAACCTGCAGGACTTTTCCCCTCAGGCAAGTTTCTCCCCGCTACCTGAAGAGCCTATCCTCAAGATTGGCGAACAGCGGCAGTCTGCTCTTCAACCCATTGCCACCCTCTACTCCTACGCAATGGACGGGCGGCAGGCAGTAACCGTCTATGTGCGGGACTTGCCCATCGTCACCTTTATCGAGCACCCTCGCTTGGAGCCGCCGCTGCTCCGGGCCAGTTCTCTGGTGGCCCAGCTCAACCAAATGGCGCAGGGATCCTTGAAAGACACCACCATCACCCTAGCTTGGACGGAGTTCCAAGGCCGGGATCCCCTCTATGCCGTTCAGGTCAACGACAAGGAACTGTTGCGCATTGACGAGGGCGTGCTGCTGGTGGATAACCAACGCCCAGTGGATACCGCTCTTTTGGCCGCCAATCGGCTGCGCCGGCTGTTGCTGGATGCCCCTCCTCTCCCCGCTCCCACCTTGCCGCAGCTTGCCACTCTACCTGCCAGGGCCGCCGCTCGGCCGCCGCAAAGGACAGCTCAGCAGGATCCCCTTTTCATGGTCGAGCGAGTGCAGGAAGGGATCGCCTCCTGGTACGACCTGCACCCCACTCGGCATGAGATGACGGCAGCCCACCCTACTCTGCCCTTCGGGACCGAGGTGCGGGTAACCAACCTGAAAAATGGCCGCCAGGCAGTGGTGCGCATCAACGATCGCGGCCCCTTTATCCCAGGTCGGATCATCGACCTCTCCTTGCGGGCGGCAGAAGCCCTAGGCATGGTCCGCGCAGGACTTGCCCCAGTGCGCCTGGAAGTGCTACGGCGCCGCTAGTTAGTGGAACATGCTGCTGACAGAGCTATCTTCGTGGATACGCCAGATGGCTTCCCCTAGGACACTGGCCACCGAAAGGATGGTGAGGCCGGGGAACTGCTTCTCTGGGGGAACAGGAATGGTGTTGGTGACAATCACCTCTTCAAAGAGGCCACCCCGTAGGCGCTCAATAGCGGGATCGGAAAAGACGGGATGAATGGCACAGGCGTAAACTGCCTTGGCTCCTGCCTTGCGCAGCAACTTTGCCCCTTCAGAGATAGTGCCCGCCGTGTCGATCATGTCATCCACAAGGATGGCAATCTTGCCCCGCACGTCGCCGATGAGGTTCATGACCTCCACATCGTTGTGGGCCTGGCGGCGCTTGTCAATGATAGCTAGCGGAGCTTCCTTGAGTTTTTTGGCAAAAGCCCGAGCCCGGGCTACGCCGCCCACGTCAGGAGACACAACCACAATGTCTTCCTCCAGCAGGCCCTTTTCCTTGAGGTAGGCCTGAAGAACCGGCTGGGCATAGACGTGGTCAAGGGGGATGTCGAAGTAGCCCTGGATCTGGGCCGAGTGCAGATCCATGGCCAGCACCCGGTGGGCTCCCGCCTGAGTAATCATGTTGGCCACCAGCTTGGCGGTGATGGCTTCCCGCCCTGCAGTCTTGCGGTCGGCGCGGGCGTAGCCGTAGTAGGGCAAAACGGCAGTGATCTGGCGGGCAGAGGCGCGGCGGCAGGCGTCAATGATCACCAACAGCTCCATGAGGTGATCGTTGACTGGGCGGCAGGTGGGTTGGATTAAGTAAACATCAGCGCCGCGAATTGACTCCTGGATTTGAATGTACAGCTCGCCATCGGCAAAGCGCTTGCGCAGGATTGGCCCTAGATCCAAGCCCAAATATCGAGCTACCTCCTGGGCCAGGGCTGGATTGGCACTGCCGGAAAATATCTTCAGTCGGTTGCTCTCAGAAACAGGCGGCAGCGGGGAGGGACGAAGAAAGGGGGCAGAGCGAACCACAGATCGGTGTTGAACTCGTCCGTAGTAGCGCCCGAAGGCATGCTTCGCTATCGTAGCATCAGCTTTTCCCCCCTCAGCAACTAGGTTGAAGTCCCTCTAGGATGGAGAAAGTTTGCAGGGAGGAAAGCCATGCCTTCACTTGCCAATCAGGTGGTGCTGATTACGGGGGCCTCTGCCGGCATTGGGAAGGCCGTCGCCCTGGAAGCAGCCAAACGCGGAGCTTGCCTGGTGCTAGCGGCCCGCCGCGCGAAGCTGCTGCAAGAGGTCAAAACCTTGGTGGAGAAGCACGGAGTAGAGGCGCTGGCAGTGCCCACCGACATGGCCGATACCGCCCAGGTGGAGGCGCTGGCCCAAAAGGCCCTAGAGCACTTTGGCCGAGTGGACATCCTGGTCAACAACGCCGGCTACGGCCAAATGGGGCCCGTGGAAGAGGTGGATGTGGCGGCGATGCGGCGCCAGTTTGAGGTCAATGTGTTTGGCCTGCACGCCCTTACCCGCGCCCTCTTGCCCCAAATGCGGGAACGGGGCAGCGGCCGCATCCTTAACCTCAGCTCCGTGGCTGGCCAGATCTCGATGCCCTTCAGCGGCGTCTACAACGCCACCAAGTTTGCCGTGGAGGCCCTCAGCGATGCCTTGCGGGTGGAAGTAGCTCCCTTTGGCATCAAAGTTATTGTGATCGAGCCGGGGCCGGTGGCCACCGAGTTTAGCCGCGTGGCTGAAGAGACCTTTGCTGCCGTTGTCAATCCCAACGGCCCCTACAAGGCCATCTTGGGCAAAGCTGCCGAGCTGGCCCGCTCTTTTAACAGAATGGCCTGGCCAGTGGAAAAGGTGGTAGAGCCGATCCTACGGGCCATGACCGACCCTCATCCTTCCGACCGCTACACTGCTTTTACAGGCGGCAAGTTGGCTCTGGGGCTGATGCGGCTAATGCCGGCCGCTCTAGCTGACGCTATGTGGCGACGTGTCTATGGCCTCCCTATCTCGGCCCCGGTGCCCGCTAGGGCAAAGGAACCTACTGCCGCCGGGATCCCCTAGCCTCTGTGGGGTTGTGCCTGGTAGGAGCAAGAGGTTAAGTTTGTTAAAGGACTTTTAATGATGGGGTGTCCTTCTTCCCTATGAACAAGCTGCTTTCCCCCCAGCGCTGGTTGATGGCTCTTGTGCTGGGCTTTTGTCTCTGGCAGGGCTTTAGCCTAGATCCTGCTCACGCCGCCTTGGCCTCTGCCCTTACCTACGACCGCTTCTTGCGCTATGTCGAGGAGGGGCGCGTTACCGACGTGCGCCTTCTAGACAACAACCTGGTGGCAGAAGTTACGGCTATCGATCCCCAGACGCAGCACTCCACCCGCTATCGGGTCAACCTACTGCCTACGACTGTGCCGCAACTGGTAGACCGCCTTACTAAGAAGGGGATCGAGGTGACGGTGGTGCCTAGCCGCGATGGCAGCGCCTTCTGGGCCATTCTAGGCAACCTGGTGATTCCCCTGATGCTTCTAGGGGGCCTGTTCTTACTCCTGCGCCGGGCAGGTGGGGGAGTGGGTGGCCCTGGGCAGGCCATCAACTTTGGCAAGTCGCGGGCCCGCTTCCAAATGGAAGCCAAAACTGGCGTTACGTTCGACGACGTAGCCGGGATCGATGAGGCCAAAGAAGAGCTGCAGGAGGTGGTCACCTTCCTGAAGAAGCCGGAGCGCTTTACGGCCGTGGGGGCAAAGATCCCCAAAGGCGTGTTGTTGGTGGGGCCCCCGGGGACGGGGAAGACCCTCTTGGCCAAGGCGATTGCCGGCGAGGCAGGAGTGCCCTTTTTCAGCCTTTCCGGCTCCGAGTTTGTGGAGATGTTCGTCGGCGTGGGGGCCTCGCGGGTGCGAGATCTCTTCAGGAAAGCCAAGGAAAACGCCCCCTGCATCGTTTTCATTGACGAGATCGACGCCGTGGGTCGGCAGCGGGGAGCTGGCATTGGTGGCGGCAACGACGAGCGCGAGCAAACCCTCAACCAGTTGCTGACGGAAATGGATGGGTTTGAGGGCAACTCGGGTGTCATCGTTATTGCCGCAACCAACCGTCCGGATGTGCTGGATGCGGCTCTCCTGCGGCCTGGACGCTTCGACCGCCAGATCACCGTGGATCGACCCAGCTTTAAGGGCCGCTACGAGATCTTGCGCGTGCATGCCCGCAACAAGAAGCTGGCGGAAGAGGTCAGCCTCGAAGCTATTGCCCGCCGTACCCCTGGTTTTGCCGGCGCTGATCTGGCCAACCTGCTCAACGAGGCGGCCATCCTGGCGGCCCGTCGTCAGCATAAGGCCATCACCAACCAGGACATCGACGACGCCTTCGACCGCATCACCATCGGCCTGACCAAGCCGCCGCTGTTGGACGGGAAGAGCAAGCGCCTAATTGCTTACCACGAGTGCGGCCACGCCCTGTTGATGACCCTCTTGCCCCATGCGGATCCCTTGAACAAGGTGACCATCATCCCTCGTTCTGGGGGTGCCGGCGGTTTTGCCCAGCAACTGCCCAACGAGGAGCAGATTGACTCCGGCATGTACAGCCGCGCCTGGCTGTTGGATCGGGTGGTGGTCGGTTTTGGCGGTCGGGCAGCGGAGGAGATTGTCTTTGGCTACTCGGAAGTGACGACGGGGGCCAGCAACGACCTGCAGCAAAACACCAACCTGGTGCGGCAAATGGTGACCCGCTTTGGGATGTCCGAGTTGGGGCCGCTGATGTGGGATCCACCCAACAACGAAGTCTTTTTGGGCGGCGGCTGGATGAACCGCGTCGAGTACTCCGAAGATGTGGCGGCTAAGATCGATCGGCAGGTGCGGCAAATCCTGGAAAGCTGCTACCAGAAAGCCAAGCAGATCCTGCTCGAGCACCGCGCCCTGCTGGATCGTCTGGCCGACACCTTGGTGGAGCGGGAAACCCTGGATGGGGACGAGTTTCGGGCCATTGTGGCAGAGTACGTTCCCATTCCCGAGAAGATTGGCTTGCCCAGCCCAAAGACAGCCTAGGGATCCCCTCTGACTGCCGAATGGACTAGCTTAAGGGGGTAGTTGTCGGGGTCGTGGCCTGGCAACTGCCCTTTTGAGTCGGGTTCTCTCATGCGCTCTTTTCCGTCTGCTCTGCCAGCTCATCTTTACCGCTGCCTCAGCTGTGGTCAGGAAGGGCTGAGCCTGCCGCCAGCGCGGGAGCCAGGATTTGCTGTGGATCGGGTTTACTGTTCTCGCTGTGGCCAGGTTTACCCCATCCTCCCTTCCGGGGCAGTGGATTTTCTAGCCACCTCGCCAGCGCTGTCCCTCACTCCAGCCCAAGCCATTGCCCATCTGCCCGGCTTTGCCTGGGGCTACGACCGCCTCTGGCGGCCCTGGGCCCTGTCGCTGTTGTCGGGGGAAAGCTTTGGCAGCGAGCGAGAAGGCCAATTGCTGGCCGAGCTGGTGGGAGAGGCAGATCCGGTCTTGGACCTAGGCACGGCAGGAGGGTACTGGAGCCGCCTCCTCCTAGCCAGGGATCCGCAGCGGACGGTGATTGGTCTGGACAATGCGGCGGGGGTGCTGGCAGAGGCAGCCCAACAAGCCCAGCCCCAATGGCAGCACTACAGCCTGGTGCGGGCGCGGGCGGAGCAGCTTCCCCTGGCCTCTGGAGCCTTTGGGGCAGTAATTAGCGGCGCCACCTTAAACGAGGTGCCGTTGGATCCCTGTCTGGAGGAAGTGGCTCGCATCTTGCGTCCCGGAGGCGTCCTGGTGTCCATGCACAGTCAGCCGGTTCAGGGGTGGGGGCAGGTGGTGCAGCGCTGGCTGGAGACGACAGGACTCCGCTTTTTCTCTGCCGATGAGCTGCGCCAGCACCTGGAAGCAGCAGGGCTGCAGTTGGAGCGCTATCTCAGTTTTGGCTGGGTAGCTTTTGTGCAGGCGGTGCGCCGCTAAGGGATCCACTCCAGGCCAACTCCAAAGCTGGATTCCCGCGCTAGGGTGGAGTGGCGCAGGCTGTAGCGGGCAGCAAGACGAAAGGAAGGGCTGATAGCGTAGGCAGCTGTAAGCTCCGCCAGGGTGACCTGGACTTCTCCTGGCTCCTGAGGGGTCAGCCAGGTGTAGCTGGCGGTTAAGTCGGCAGCTTGGAGAGCTAGGGACAAGACAACGAAGGCCCCATAGCTCACACCCCTGAGGCGGCGGTTCTCTTGTTCCAATTCCAAGGCGCGGTAGCCCAGTTGGGGGGCTAGATTGAAGCGGGATCCCATAGGGGCAAGAAAGTAGCGCACCTCTAAGCCGTACTGGCGGACTACTGGGTTCTCAGAAGATTGGCGATAGTCGCCGCTGAGGGTGAGGCGATCCCCCAAGCGCAAGTCCTGCAAGGCAATTCGCCACGCAGAAGCCGACTCAAAACCCGCCTGCAAACGGGTGGGCAAAGCGGGAGTATTGCGGATTTCTTCCAGGAGATTGGGCGGGCCTTGCAGCCAGCGGCGCAACACGGGGCTATCGATTTGGCCCTCCAGCCCCAAAGTATCTCCCTGGGCGGTTGAGGTCAAATTGGCCCAGGCTGGCCACCGGGGCATCAGTCCAGCTCCAAGGAGCAACACACCCAAGCAAAGCCCTCTGCCCACTTCCCCCCTCCCTGCCAGCCCCACCCGGCCGAAAACTATTTGTTTCGGCTGTTGGCCATGATCCGCAGCCGCTGCGACAGGTTTTGCAGTTGCCGCTCAAGTTGCAAATCTTCCCGCTGCAACTGACTAATTTTTTCACAGCTATAGAGAACGGTGGTGTGATCTTTTCCACCAAAGTAGTCGCCAATTTTGGGCAAGCTGAGACGGGTATGTTGGCGCATCAAAAACATGGCGATTTGACGTGCATGACTGACGTCCCGCCTGCGGGAAGATCCCAATAAGCTCTCTCGGTCGATGCCAAATTCCTCACAGACTACATCAACAATCATATCGGGAGTAATTTCCTTGGGTTCGCTGGGAGGGTTGAGGATGGGCCGAATCGTCTCTACACTCATCGGCAAGCCAGAAATGGAGACGTAGGCAACGGCCCGGATGAGGGCACCCTCCAGCTCGCGGATGTTGCTGGTGTAGGTGGTGGCAATATATTCGATGACCTCCGGCGACAAGCTCATCCCCTCATACTCAGCTTTTTTCTTGAGGATGGCCATACGGGTCTCGATGTCGGGCGGCTGAATTTCTGCAATCAAGCCCATTGAAAACCGAGAACAGAGTCGCTCCTGCAGCCGCGGGATTAGATGAGGGGATCGGTCGGCGGCCAGCACAATCTGCTTGCCCGATTCATGGAGGGTATTAAAGGTGTGAAAAAACTCCTCCTGGGTGTACTCTTTGCCTTCAATAAATTGGATGTCGTCCACCAACAAAATATCCACATCTCGGTACTGCTCCCGAAAAGACTGCATACTGTCTCGCCGGATGGCGTCGATGAGATCGTTGGTAAAGCGCTCGGTGGACACGTAGAAGACCTTAGCCCGGGGATTGGCCTCTAGCTGGTAGTGGCCGATTGCCTGCATCAGGTGAGTTTTGCCTAGCCCTACCCCACCGCAGAGAAACAGAGGGTTGTAGGCCCGCCCCGGCTTGTCAGCCACGGCCAGGGCTGCAGCATGGGCCATGCGGTTGTTGGGGCCGACCACAAACCGCGAGAAGGAATACTTGGGGTTGAGCTCTGGTGCCCGCATAGGTAAGCTGCTGCCCCCCTCCAGCCCCCGAGGAACAGAATCCGGGAAACTGCCGGCGCAGTAGGAGCTTGGCCTCTCAACTGTCGAAGGAGGCTCTTCCGCAGCCAAGGCTTGGGGAGCAACGGAAAACTCTACCTGCAAAGGGATCCCTGCTACCCGCTGCACCACCTCGGTGATGGTAGAGGCATAGTGCTTCTGCAGCCAGCCTCGTGCCCATTCGCTGGGAGTGGAGATGGTGAGGCGGTTGCCCACCAACGACTCAGGCCGTGCTGTTTTGATCCAAGCCTCAAAGGTTGGCCGGCTGAGCTGCACTTGTAGATGGCCCAGAGCCTGATCCCAGAGCTGATCTAGGGAGATATCCACGCCACACACCCAGAGCGACACACCACAAACCCCGAGAGCTAAGCAGTGCCTCCACTCTCGGGATTCCCAATTTAACTGCTTGGCGTGGGGCCTCCAATCTACCCATTTTCCGCTAGGTTTGCTAGCATGGCTTCTCAGTGACTGTCTTTAGGTGAACTGGATTGCCCCCTCGCCAGCCGCGGTGGGCGGTGTTGAAGTTGCGAGTTAGTTTCTCACCATGCCTCAGCGTACCCTTCGTGGCACCAATCGCAGACGCATTCGTGTTTCTGGGTTTCGAGCCAGAATGCGCACCCCAGGTGGGCGGCGAGTCCTGAAGCGGCGGCGGGCCAAGGGGCGTTATCGTCTGGCTGCTTGCTGAGGCACTCAACTCCCCTGCTAGAGCCACAAGCAAGTGTTAACTTGGGGTGGGATCTGGGAGCCGCCACCATGCTACCTGCTCCTTATCGCTTGCGGGATCGGCGGGCATTTCAGGCACTTTACCAGGCAGGTCAGCGGCGTTCTACGGCGGGCTTGACCCTGCTGTTTCAGCCAATGCCGGCAGGAGGTGAAGGGATCCCTAGCCAGGTGGGGCTGGCGGTTAGCAAAAAGGTAGACAAATCGGCGGTACGGCGAAATCGGCTGCGACGTCGCTTGCGGGAGGCCATACGCCTTCTCTGTCCCCAGCTAAAGCCCGGCTATCAGCTGCTGTTTATCCCCAAGCCCAATTTGCTTACCTACAAGTGGCCGGAGCTGCAAGCAGAGGTGCGCTACCTTCTCCAGAAGGCCGATTTACTCGCTAGCCCAGAGGCGAATTCCTAGGG
>NZ_JANSJL010000042.1:0-29732 GCF_047502745.1 Synechococcus sp. F70.1 | reverse complement strand
GAGCAGAGTAACCCCTTCCAGGAGATTTTGGAATGCCAGCTCTTCGACCTATGCCCGGTGTAAACCGGCGCAGTCGTTGTTGCCGAAAACTATGCTCTGGCTGAAGTCTCAGCCAGGGATCCCAATCCGCTAACACCCGCCGTATTTGCAGGCAATGTTGTCGGTCAACTGCCCAATGGCACTGAAGTGCAGGTCATGGTCGCCGATACCCTGGTGCGATACCTCTATCGGGGTGCAGAGGGATCCCTTGCCGAAGCAGCGCTGGCCCACTTCAACGAGCTTGCCACCAACTGGTTTTGTGCTCTGAGAATGGTGCTTGACAGGCACACAGAAGAGGTGCGCCTCAGGTATTGCAGCAGGGATCCATCCTCAAGCCCGGACAAAGTTTTGCATGGGAGTGTCCAGTTCCTGCCATGACGGTCTTAACACTCAATCTCAGCCCTTTGATGACTCTGACGCGGGAGGATTTTATCCGGCTGTGTGCGGCCAATCCTGAGCTAAAGCTGGAGCGCACCGCCCAGGGAGAGCTGGTGATTATGTCTCCAACCGGAGGTGAAATTGGCAACCTCAACTTTGAAATTGCGGGGGCAGTCTATGTCTGGAACCGCCAATCAGGTCGAGGCAAAGCCTTTGATTCTTCCACGGGGTTTTCTCTGCCCTCAGGCAGCGACCGCTCTCCCGACCTGGCCTGGATCCCGCTGGAAAAGTGGGAGGCTCTGGATCCCCAGACCCGCCGGGGATTCTTGCCCCTGTGTCCTGACTTTGTGGTGGAGATCCTCTCGCCCACCGATTCTTGGGTTCAAGCCCAGGCCAAGATGCAGGAGTACTTGGACAACGGCTGTCGCTTGGGGTGGCTTTTGGATCCCAAGGCCAAGCGGGTGATGATCTACCGGGCAGGACAGGCGCCGGAGCTAGTGGAAGACCCAGAAACCTTGTCGGGAGAAGACGTGCTCCCCGGCTTCACCCTGCCCATCCGCAAAATTTGGTCTGCCGAGAGCTAAGGGATCCGCAAAAGGGGAAACAACTGGTAGTGTCTTAATGGCTTAAAAAACAAGCATTTGGCCCTGCCGACAGGGTGGAGCAGATTGCCCAGGGTTTATCCTATTCACAGCATCTGCAAACAAGGGCAGGCCACCATGAAGGGGTTTACGCGGGCAATTCGGGTGTGGGGCACGGTCGTGGCGCTCAGCGGAGCCCTTCCTGGCAAAGTGATGGGACAGCCAGGCTTGCCGCCGGTGCCGGTCGTCCCCTCTGTTGAGGAGCCGAGAGTCGATCCAGTTCCTCCGTCCCCAGAGGTGTCCCCTGCTTCCAGGATCCCGGCCGCTTCCCCGCCAATGGGCCAGGATCTGCGCTACCTGGTGAGGTTGTTCATCAACGAGTCTTGGCAAGCGGGCAAGCAAGCTGCTGCGGTCAACTACAACGACCTCTACAGCCGCCTGTTGACCCGCACCTACAGGGATCCCCGCCCGCCTATCGAAGTCGAGTACGAGCTGATTCGAGAGATCCTGCGCGAATACGGGGATCCCGCCGATCGCTTCTGGGATCCGCAAAGCTTTAGGGACCTGCTCAACCGTCCTCGCCCACCTCTCCAGGCGCGTCAGATTGGCCCGCGCCAGGTTTACTTAGCGGTGCCGGAGCTCACCCCTGCCACTGCCCAGCAGATCCGCCAAGCCCTCTACACCCAGGATTACAGCCAGGGCATTGTCCTCGACCTGCGCGGGTCGGTGGGCTATGACCCGCAAGTGATAGCGGATGTGGCGCGCCTATTTTTGCCTCGCTCCGTGCAACCGCTGCTGGTTACCGAAGACCGCTTTGGTCAGTCCACCCGCTGGAACAGCGAAAACCTGCCGCTAGCGGCCGGGATCCCCTTGGTCGTCCTTGTCGACAGCAACACCCGCCAGGGGGCCACCCTCCTGGCAGCTCAGTTGGGAGCTAGCGGCAACACCGTTATTGTGGGACAGACCGCCCAAGGCAGCGAGCGGCAGACCCGCTTCTTTGCCCTTCCTTCTGGCGCAGCGGTGGAGCTGGCCGTGGCCACCTGGAAGACCGGCGATGGACGCTCCTTAGCCCAGGGCTTGGTGCCCCTGCAAAAGGTAGAGGGAGATGAGGACGCTTGGCTAAAGGCCGCTCTAGAGGCCCTGGCCCTACCCCCCCGCCAGCCCAGCCCCCCGCCCCGCCCCACCGTCCTGGTTCAAGAGGGCCGCGTCGGTCGCTTTGTCCTGGGCATGGATACCCGCAACGTCGACACCCACCTTTTGGGCAACGTGGATCTCATCCCCGCCGAGTCACGGGCCAACGTCTTTCAGCCCAACAGCGACCTGAAGATCTTCTACTTGCAGGACTACATCCTCTTTGCCTACCGCCGTCCGGGCGTCCTCAATAGCTTTTTTGCCGACCGCATCTACACCACCCACCCCGAAGCCATGACTGGCGAAGGGATCCGCATCGGCTCCACCTACTCGGAAGTCATTGCCACCTACGGCGGCCCCGGGGAAAATGGCTACAACGAGGTCGTGCCCTATCCCAAAGGGAGCCGGGAATACCTGCGCGACGACCGCTACTATGTCAACTACGACGCCCTCGGCCTGTCTTTTGCCTTTGCGGTGGGCTCTAACCGGGTTACCGCCATTGGCCTGTTCAAGCCGGGGAGTTGAGAGAGCAAAAAGTTAATCGATTGTTAACCTTTTTGTCAAAGGCCCTCAACACCAGCCGGAGCAATGGGGTAAATTAGTGCAGCGGCCCCGGAAGAGGGGTTTTTGTGCTGTTTACATTACCGACTGGGGGAGAAGCCTTTGGCAAACGTTGTAGTTGTTGGTGCCCAGTGGGGCGACGAGGGAAAAGGGAAAATTACCGACCTCCTCAGTGAAAAAGCCCATGTGGTCGTCCGCTACCAAGGCGGCGTCAACGCCGGCCACACCGTGGTGGTGGGGGGCCAGACCTTTAAGTTGCACCTCATTCCCTCTGGCATTCTCTATCCCGATAAGCGCTGTGTCATCGCCAGCGGCACGGTGATCGATCCCGAAGTCTTGCTGGCCGAGATCGACCAGCTGCACCAACTGGGGATCTCCACCCACAACCTCTACATTGCCGAAACGGCCCACGTAACCTTGCCCTACCACCGCCTCATCGACGTGGCCGAAGAAGAGCGGCGCGGCATCTACAAGCTGGGCACCACTGGGCGAGGCATTGGCCCCACCTATGCCGACAAGGCCGAGCGCATGGGCATCCGCGTCGTGGACTTGATGTACCCCGACCAACTGCGGGAGCGCCTCAGTTGGGCCATTCCCTACAAGAATGTTTTGCTGGAGAAGATCTACAACCTGCCCCCCCTGGATCCCGAGCCGATTATCGAACAATACCTGGCCTATGCCGAGCGGCTGCGCCCCTATGTTACCGACGCCGCCCTGCTTCTCACCCAAGCCATCGAGGAGCGGCAGAACATCCTCTTTGAGGGGGCGCAGGGTACGCTGCTGGACATTGACTATGGCACCTACCCCTACGTCACCTCCTCTCATCCCATTGCTGGCGGCGCCTGCGTGGGGGCTGGAGTTGGCCCCACCAGCATCGACCGGGTGATCGGGGTAGCCAAGGCTTACACCACCCGCGTCGGCGAAGGCCCCTTCCCCACCGAACTGAAAGACGAGATTGGCGCCTATTTGCAATCTGCCGGTGGCGAAGTCGGCACCACTACAGGGCGGCAGCGGCGCTGTGGGTGGTTTGATGGCGTCATCGGGCGCTACGCTGTGCGCATCAACGGCCTCGACTGCCTGGCCATCACCAAGCTGGATGTCCTGGATGCTCTAGACGAGATCAAGGTGTGTGTAGCCTACGAGTACCAGGGCCGTGAGATCCACCACTTTCCCAGTGACGCTCGGGTCTTTGCCCAGTGCAAACCCATCTACAAAACCCTGCCCGGCTGGAGGTGCTCCACCAAAGGCTGCCGCTCCGTTGAGGACTTGCCCCCCGAAGCCTACGACTACCTGAAGTTTTTGGCCCAGTTGATGCAGGTGCCGATTGCCATTGTCTCGCTGGGGGCCAGCCGCGACGAGACCATCATTGTCGAGGATCCCATCCACGGCCCTAAGCGCGCCCTGCTCTACCCCAACGGCAGCAAGCAGGTTCACGCCCTCATGCCGGACTGAGGATCGGCGGCTAGTCCCCTGGGGAGCACTGCTTTGGCAAAGCCAGCCCTAGCTTGGGCCGCCCCGAGGGGTCGAGGGAACCCTTGGAGTTGCCGCCACTGCTTCACTTAAGGATCCGCTAAGCTCAAAGGTAGAGATTGCTTGCCCTGTCTTCTGGTCTTCCCATGGCTGCTCCCACCTACTCCATCATCACCTTCGGCTGTCAAATGAATCGGGCCGACAGCGAGCGCATGGCCGGGATCCTGGAGTCGCTGGGGTATGTGCGCGCCGAAGACGCGCTGCAGGCGGACTTGGTTCTTTTTAATACTTGCACCATCCGCGACAACGCTGAGCAAAAGGTGTATTCCTACCTGGGCATCCAGGCGCAGCGCAAGCGGAAAAACCCCGCCATCAAGCTCATCGTGGCCGGCTGCGTGGCCCAGCAGGAGGGAGAGCGGCTGCTGCGCCGCGTCCCCGAGCTCGATCTAGTCATGGGCCCTCAGTACGTCAACCGCCTTGGGGATCTGCTGGCTCAGGTGGAGGCCGGCAACCAAGTGGTGGCCACTGAGCCCGTCGAGATCCCAGAAGACATCACCAAACCCCGCCGCGACAGCCGGGTAACAGCCTGGATTAACGTTATCTACGGCTGCAACGAGCGCTGCACCTACTGCATTGTGCCGCTGGTGCGGGGACGGGAGCAATCGCGCCAACCCCAGGCCATCCGCGCCGAGATGGAGGACGTAGCCCGAGCTGGCTACCGCGAGGTAACCCTACTGGGGCAAAACATCGACGCCTACGGGCGGGATCTGGATCCCAAGACCAACTTGGCCAGCTTGCTGCGCTTTGTCCACTCAGTGGAAGGGATCGAGCGGATCCGCTTTGCCACCAGCCACCCGCGCTACTTCACGGAAGAGCTCATTGCCACCTGTGCCGAGCTGCCTAAGGTGTGCGAGCACTTCCACATTCCCTTCCAGGCCGGCAGCGACGAAGTCCTCAGGCGGATGCGGCGCGGCTATACCCAGGAGCGCTACCGCCAGCTCATCCAGCTCATCCGCCAGTACATACCTGAAGCCACCATTAGCGCCGATGCCATCGTTGGCTTCCCCGGCGAAACAGAGGCCCAGTTCCAGGAAACCCTGCAACTGGTGAAGGATATCGGCTTCGATTTCCTCAATACCGCTGCCTACTCCCCCCGCCCTGGCACGCCAGCAGCCGAGTGGCCCGACCAAGTGCCGGAAGAGGAAAAAAGCGATCGCCTGCAACGACTCAACCGCCTGGTAGCCGAGGTGGCTGCCGCCCGCAGCGCTCGCCTGCTGGGCCAGGTGCAGGAGGTGCTGGTGGAGGGCCCCAACCCCAAAAATCCTCGCCAAGCTATGGGACGTACCCGCGGCAACCGCATCGTTTTCTTCGACGGCGATCCTGAACAACTGCTGGGATCCCTGGTGCCAGTGCGCATCACCGCCACGCGGGCCTTTTCCCTCAGCGGCGAGATTGCCAAGCCTGGGGAAGAGAAACCCCAAGCCGCAGAACTTGGGGCTTGCGCCTAAGCCCACGACGAGGATTGAACTCGTGACCTCCCCCTTACCAAGGGGGTGCTCTGCCACTGAGCTACGTGGGCGGCATGGTGGGCCGAGTTGGATTCGAACCAACGTAGGCGTAAGCCAGCGGATTTACAGTCCGCCCCCTTTAACCACTCGGGCATCGACCCATAGACGCTGGTCCTCCATGGTAGCAGAAAAAAGAGACTAATGCCCAGGAGCAATCTCTGCCCAGGGGGGTAGAGGGGATCTCCCCGAGGCCAAACTGGAGAGAAAACTTGGTAGGGTGGAAGACAGTCTTTTAGCTGGCAACTATGGTTTCAACCCTCGGCACGCCCCCTTCTGTGGTTTCTCCCAACCAGTCGCTACAGCCGTTAACCAGCCGCGTCAACAGCCAGGGCCACCTGGAAATTGGCGGCTGTGACGTGGTGGAGCTCGTGCGCCAGTTTGGCTCCCCCCTCTACATCCTGGACGAATGGACCCTGCGGCAGGCCTGCCGTCTCTATCGCGACAGCTGGGCCCGCTGCTACGCCGGCAGCTATCGGGTGTTGTATGCCACCAAAGCCTGGAGCTGCCTGGCCATCTGCGCCTTGGCGCTGCAAGAAGGGCTAGGTCTGGACGTGGCCTCTGGCGGCGAGCTGTACACCGCCCTGCAAGCAGGGGCCAAGGGGGAAGATCTCTACCTGCACGGCAACGCCAAGTCGGCAGAGGAGCTAGCCATGGCCCTTGAGGTAGGCTGCACTCTGGTGGCAGATAGCCTCCACGAGCTGCAGCAGCTGGCCGCTCTGGCCACCCCTGACCGGCCGGCCCGTCTGTTGGTGCGGGTTAACCCTGGTATTGACGTCCACACCCACGAGTACATCCGCACCGGCCAAACCGACAGCAAATTCGGCATTGGCCAATGGCAACTGCCGGAGGTGTTTGATTTTCTGGCAGCCCATCCCCAACTGCACTGCGTCGGGCTCCACGCCCACATTGGGTCTCAGATTTTTGACCTGCAAGGACACCGGGATCTGGCAGGAGTGCTGGCCCGCATTTGGCAGCAAGGGCTAGACAGAGGTCTGCCCCTTCAGGAGCTCAATGTGGGCGGCGGCCTGGGGATCCGCTACGTCGAGTCCGACGATCCCCCATCCATCTCCGAGTGGGTGGAAGCGGTGGCCACGGCAGTGCAGCAGAGTTTCACCGCCGCTGGGATCCCACTGCCCAAGGTGCTCTGCGAGCCTGGGCGCTCTGTGGTTGGGCCAGCGGCGGTAACCGCCTATACCTTGGGGGGCAAGAAGTGGATCCCGCCCAGCGACGACCTTCCCGAAGGCCGCCTCTATGTCACCATCGACGGCGGCATGTCCGACAACCCCCGGCCTATCACCTACGGGGCCCGCTACACCGCCCTCTTGGCCAACCGCCCCGAGGCCGAGGCCACCCAGCGGGTGACAGTGGCCGGCAAACACTGCGAGTCGGGAGATGTGCTCTTGAAAGATGTGCTTTTGCCCAACCCAGCGCCCGGCGAAGTCCTAGTTGTGTTGGCCACTGGGGCCTACAACTACAGCATGGCCTCCAACTACAACCGCTTTCCTCGGCCAGCAGCGGTGCTGGTTAACCAAGGGAAGGCCCAGTTAATCCTGCGGCGGGAAACTTATGCCGATTTAATCCGTCTGGATACCCTACCAGAGCAGTTACGGCGCTAGGGGGCTGCCCCAACCTGCCAAGGGGGATCTAGCCCGCTGGTCTCAACAGGGAAGAGCTGGAGGCCAGGGAGGAGAGCAATGGTAGGCTGGTCAGGGAACCAAAGTCCAGCAAGATTCTCACTGCAGGACAGCGCAGGCAGAAGGTCTGGAGCACGAGGGGAGGGTGAACGGGGTTTTTCGGCATGCGGGCGGCCTTATGGGCTTGGCTACAGCAATTTAACCCTCTCAGCCTCTTGGACGGGGCTCTGGCTGTCCTGCTACTGGCTTTGGCCCTCTATTCCACCCGCAAGAGCCGGGCTGGTGTCCTACTGCGGGGATTTACGGTACTGTTGGTACTTTACCTGGCCTCAGCCTCGCTGCCGCTGGTGCACCTCATCTTGGATCGCCTGCTCCTGGCTGCGGCCGTGGCCATGGGGGTGCTCTTTCAGCCGGAGCTTCGGCAGCTCTTGGAGCAGTTGGCAAAGACCATTCCCCTGGAGTGGTCAGATTCGCCAGACGAGGAGGAGGAAGATTCTGAGGAGGGCTTGGTGGAGGAGGTGGTGCAAGCGGTGCGGGAGCTCTCCCAAAGTCGAACGGGGGCTCTGATTGTGATTGAGCCGGATCAGCCCATTGACTCGCGGGTGTTTACGGACAAGGGGGTCTCCCTTCAGGCACGAGTATCGCGGGAACTCTTGCAGACGATTTTTCAGACCTCGACCTTGCTCCACGACGGGGCAGTTCTTATCCATCGGGATCGCATTCGGGCAGCAGGGGTAATCCTGCCAGTCTCGGAGCGGCCTGCTGGGAGGCACCTGGGCACACGACACCGCGCCGCCATGGGGATTACCGAGCAAGCCAATTGCTTGTGTATCGTGGTTTCAGAGGAAACTGGCTCCATTTCTCTAGCAGAGGGTGGACGCATCGAGCGCCCCCTGACCAGTGCCAGGTTACAGGAGCTGCTGCTGGAGCGGCTGCGCCATTCCCGCCAAGCCAAAAAACGAGAGGCTCCTCTGGGGAAACTGGGGATCCACCCTTGGGTTTGTAACGGACTGTTGGGCTGGGGAAGATCCCTGATTGAACTGGCAAAACGCTTTCGCAAACCTAAGAAAACGCTTCCCAAAGGATAACCTCCATGACCCTTTCTCCTGCTCATCTTCTGCAGTTGCCTGCCGATCTCGATCCGCAGTTGTTACCCCGCCACGTGGCCGTGGTGATGGATGGCAACGGGCGGTGGGCGCAAAAGCGAGGGCTTCCTCGCAGCGTCGGCCATCAGCGGGGGGTGGCGGCCTTGAAGGAGCTGGTTCGCTGCTGCCACGACTGGGGGATCCCCCTTCTGACCGTCTACGCCTTCTCCACTGAGAACTGGGGCCGCGCCCGCGAAGAGGTGGATTTTCTCATGACCTTGTTCGAGCAGGTGCTGTGGCAAGAGCTCGAGGAAATGATGGAGCAAGGGGTGCGCCTCCAGTTTGCTGGCCAGCTATCAGCCCTGCCCCCCTCTTTGCAGGAGGCCATTGGGCAGGCAGTGGAGTGTACCCAGCACAACGAGAGCCTTTGCTTGACGGTGGCTCTCAACTACGGAGGAAGGCAAGAGATTCTGGAGGCTTGCCGCTCCATTGCCACCCTGGTTCAGCAGGGACTGCTGCAGCCGGATCAGATCGACGAGGCCCTTTTCTCCCAGTTTCTCTACACCAACGGCCTCTCGGACCCTGACTTGTTAATCCGCACCAGTGGCGAGATGCGCCTCAGTAACTTCTTGCTCTGGCAGATGGCCTACACTGAGCAGTACTTCACCCCCATCCTTTGGCCAGATTTTGACCGCGCTGCTTTTCACCAGGCTCTGCTCAGCTACCAGTCGCGCCAGCGACGATTTGGCAAATGAGAAAACCCCCACTTCTGGAAAAAGGTGAGGGATGAGAGCTCCTTTAGGCGGCACTAGCGCAAAAAGCTGGTTACCAGCCACATCAACCCAAACGTCATCCCCACCAACAGGATGCCAGGAGCATCGCCGCCAGTAAGGGGCAAAGCAAGGGCATAGGCCAACGCCAGCCCCAGGATCAAGGCTGCCAGCGCTAGGAGGAAAGAGCGAAGGAAGCGGCGTTCCTTGCGGTACAGGAAATAGGTAGAGGTCATCAGCCCCAGCGCTAGTTGTAGGGAGGGATACTCTTCAGGGGAGAGGACAACCCAACCCAACAACCCTCCCAAAATCGCTGCCGGCCAAAGGACAGCGGCTACCGAAGGAGTGTCCAGCCAGCGACTCTTCTGGACGGGGCGGGGTAAATTCAACGCTGGCTCGGGAGGAGCAGGGCGCTGTTCAGCGTAGCGAATGCGATCCGGGACAGGGATCTTGCCCTCTTTGCGCAGGCGCAGGCGCTGCATCAGAATGGCGTCGTAGGCTTGTTCCACCCGCTCTTGCTGCTCTTCATCGGCAGCCAAGCTGGCCAGAAGCCGTGCCCGCGCCGACTGGATCTCCTCAAAAGAGGCTTCTTCACTGACCCCCAGCACTTGATAGGGACTCATCTCAGCCATGGCGACCAGTCTTGTGACTCTCTATCACCTTAACCTAGCCGCCAATTCAGGAAGGGGTTGGGGAGCTGGCTCGGAAACAGAAAGGAGCACCGCCCGCAGCGATTGGGCCACTTGCTCAACTGCTGCTTGAGTGGTGGCTCTGCCAAGGCTAAGGCGAATAGACCCGAGGGCCTCGGCTTCGGAATAGCCCATGGCTAGGAGAATGCGGCTAGGGATCTGTTGGCCGCTGCTGCAGGCAGAGCCGGCACTGATAGCGATCCCCTGGCGGCTCATCTCCCGCACCAGCACGTTCCCCGAAATCGCGGTAGTGCAGTAACTGAGGTGGTGGGGCAGTCGTTGCTCCAGCTCCGCAGGGCCAGTTAGCCGCAAACTGGGCACGGCAGCTAGTAATTGTGCCAAGTGCCGTTGCAGCTGTCGCAGGCGGGCCGTCTCCTGCTGCAGCTCTTGGGCTGCCAGGGCCGCCGCCACCCCTAGACCGACAATGGCAGGGATCCCTTGGGTGCCGGGCCGCAGCCGCCGTTCTTGCCCGCCCCCCCCTAGCAGCGGCTGCAGCTCTACTCCTGGCCGGACATAGAGCGCTCCCACCCCTTGAGGGCCATAGAGCTTGTGCCCAGAAAGGGAGAGCAGATCCACCGGCAGCTGCGCCAGATCCAAGGGGATCCGCCCCACCGTCTGCACCGCGTCGGTGTGGAACAGGACCCCCGCTTGGCGGCAGATCTGCCCCAGCTCGGCAATGGGCTGCAGGGATCCCACCTCGTTCTGACCATGGACAACGGAGACCAAAACGGTGTTGGGCTGGAGTGCCTGGAGCAACGCTTGGGGATCCACCTGGCCGGCAGCATTTACCGGCAGGCGGGTCACCTGCCAGCCCTGGGCCTGCAAGCGGCGGGCGGCATTCTCCACCGAGGCATGCTCAACGCTGGAGATGATTAGGTGCTGCGGCTGGGAGTAGCGCTGCGCCACCCCAAATAAGGCCAAGTTGTTAGACTCCGTCCCGCCGGAAGTAAACACCAATGCCTCCGGCTCACAGTTGAGCAGCCCAGCCACCTGCTGCCGCGCCCGTTCCATGGCCATGGCAGCCCGTTCTCCCCACCCGTGCAAGCTGGAGGGGTTGCCCCAACTTTCCTGCATCGCCAGCCGCATGGCCTCGATCACCTCCGGACGCGGCGGGGTAGTGGCGCTGTGATCGAAGTACAGGGCGGGATCCAGATTGGGCATGGGCAGCTCAGCTTCTAGGATTTGCTGTCCCCATCTTAGTGTTGGCAGCAGCTTACTGGGGCTTTGTCCTCCTTCGCGACGGCTAGGTTACTTTTTCCTGAAAAGGCTAGGGGGTTGGCGGTGCAGAACCACCGATTCCACCAGGCCAATGGCCAGAAAGTTGGCTAGCAAAGCCGAGCGGCCATAGCTTAAAAAAGGCAAGGGCAAACCTGTGATGGGAGCTAGGCCAACAGTCATGCCGATGTTGACCACTGCTTGAAAGAGGATCATCGCTAGCACCCCAATGGCGATCAGAGACCCGAAGTTGTCCTTAGCTCCTTGGGCAATCCAAATTAGCCGTGCACACAGAATCCAAAGCAGGATCAACACCGTCAAGGTGCCGACAAAGCCCATCTCTTCCCCGATGGCGGAGAAAATGAAGTCGGTGTGTTGCTCGGGGATGAAGTCCAGTTGGGTTTGGGTGCCCTGGTGGAGGCCGCGGCCCCAGAGCCCGCCAGCGCCAATGGCAATGCGAGACTGGATGAGGTGGTAGCCAGATCCCCAGGGCTCTTGGGTGGGGTCGAGGAAGATCTCCAGCCGCCGCCGCTGGTAGGGCTTGAGCAGGTTCCAGGCCACCTGGCCTAGCTGCCCCGAGAGCAGGTTAATGACACCAAAGGTCACTGCCCCTGTCCACCGCCAAGGCAGCTTCCAAGCGGCTAGGCTTGCCATGCCCAGACACCAGAGTAACCAAACCCAGATCATCCAACTCAGCTCGGGGCGGGTGTGCAGGCCGTAGAGAATGGCTCCCACCCCTGGCGACACCAGCAAGAGGATCCAACTGCCCTTGGCTCCAGCCCAGTAGAGCATGGCTAGCAAGATAGCCACAAACACCAGGGCCGTACCCAAATTGGGCTGAAGAAAGATCAAAATCCAAGGAGGGGCGACGACGGCAACAGCTACCCAAATCTGGCTGAAGTACCTGATTGGCCAGTGATGCAAGATGGCCGCCAGGGTAATAATGACCCCCACCTTGGCAAACTCGGACGGTTGCACTTGGACGCCGGCAATGGAGATCCACCGCTCGGCTCCCCCTACTGCTGTGCCGAAAAAAAGCACCGCCATCAAGCCCGCCAAGCTTAGGAAGTAGGTCAGCCAGTGCCAGCGCAACAGCCGCTCATAGGGGATCCGGGCCACCATCCCCAAGAGCACCAGGCCGATGCCAGCCATGATCAACTGCTGCAGCCAGTAATGGCTGACGGGGCGCCCCCAGACTGCGCTGCGGATGGCAATGATGCCGATGCCCGTCAAGGTCAGCACCGTAGCTAGCAAAATGCCGTCAAACTCCTGCCAAGGCGACAAGATTTGCTGTAGGCGCTGTTTCCAGCTTGCCCGGGGGGGCACTTTCGGCTCAGCGCTGTGCAGGAAGCGGGTCATACCTAGGGAGCAACGCCGGCACTAGTTTATCCCAGCTCTGCCGTTGTCCCCACCAGGCAGCAGCAAGTAATCGGTATCGACCGCCATCCCTGACCCAGGACGCTAGGCCACAACCTCGCCCCCAGTTGCCCATAGGTTTCAGTATCCAGGCGGGTACTGAAGCCGATAACGGCTTTATTCACACCATCACACGGTACTCCTCGTGCGGCCGCCCTGGTTTTGACCAATTTTTAGCGGGGGCCAGCTAGTGCCCACTGAGGCGATAGACCGGCAGGGTGAAATGAAAACTGCTGCCCTGACCTGGGATAGATTCCACCCAAATCTGGCCGTAGTGGGCACGCACGATGCGACGGCAGAGGGAAAGGCCAATGCCGTAGCCCTCCTGCTGCTGATCGCGCTCTAGGCGCACAGCCTCGGAGAAGATCTTCTCTTGCTCAGCTTCAGGGATCCCAGGGCCAGTATCGCTGACAGTCACTTGGATCTTTTGACTGGTGCGGTGAAGGATGGCAAGGCGAATAGATCCCCCGGCAGGGGTGTACTTGATGGCGTTGTCCAGGAGGTTAAAGATCACCTGGCGGATTTTGTCGGGATCCACGTGAACCGTGGGCAGATCCAGGGGAATATCGACTTGAAACTGCAACTGCTTGGCCTGGATACGGGGCTGCAGCTCCTCAATAAGCGGCTGGCATAGGCTAGCCAGTTGGGTTTCTACCGCCCGGATCCTCAGCTCCGAAGCGCTGCCGCGGGCCGATTCAAGAATGTCGGTGATCATGCTGTCCATCTTGCGCAACTGCTGGCGGGCGTGCTCGAACAGTTGCCGCTCCAGAGCCTTGTCCAGGGATCCCTCGCGCGCTTGCTGCAGGGTTTCCACCGCTAGAGCTGTAGCCGTCAGGGGGCTGCGCAAATCGTGAACCAGCATCGCCAGAACGCGGTCTTTAAAATCCAGCTGTTCCCGCAATTGGGCTCGCTCTTGCCGCAGCAAGAACACCTCCTCTGACAGCTGGAGCAGCGCCTCGGTGATGGGAGGAGGGGTGGGATCCTGACCCTCCTTTTGTTGGTGGGAGGCAAGAGCCGCCTGACCCTGCCAGCGAGGCCACCACACTTCCAGTTGCGTCGCCAAGTCCTCCCCCGCCAAAACCTGGGCTGGCAAGGGCTCTGCCTTCACTAAAGCGGGGGTCACCACCAGCTTGTAGTGCTCCGCCAGGTAGGGGTGCTCTTCTAGCGGCACCACTTTTAGATGGGCAGGATATTGGCCAGGTAAGCTCTGGATGTGCCGACGGAGTTGCTCTGCCAGTTCTTCGACGTTGGCTCGGCCTTGGGCAAACAACAGCAGCCGAATGGTGGAACGGGTAGAAGCGCAATCTAGCGAGGTTTGCATAGGCCAAAGTCCAAAGGGCGGCGGGTACCTTGAGCTCACCCTCCACGCCGTTGAGCTTAGCGAAACAGGTAGGCCAGACCCACCAGCACAGCCACTAGCCCCACCGTGGTCAAGCTGAAGTGCAGGAGAGAGGTTCTGCCTTTGCGCACCATGTTGCGCATGGCCAGGCGAACATAGCTGGGCGAGGATCCCTTCTCGCTCTGCGAGGAGCTAACCGGCGAAGGCTGGGACATTGGGATGTCGGAAACGCGGGCCGATACCTCTAACCTAGCTCAAGCTGCCCCCGTTAATACGCCTGCGGCCACCAGCTCATCAGTCAAACCGGCAAGGGATCCCTAGGCACTGCTGCAACAGCTTTCGGTACTCTTGGCCATCCACGAGAAAAGCCCCAAAGCGGGCCAGGTGCGGGTTCATTAGCTGGGCGTCAAAAAGGCGAAAGCCCCGCTCCCGCAGGTGTTCCACCAACTTCACCAGCGCCACTTTGGAGCCATTGGGAATGCGGTAAAACATCGACTCGCCAATGAAAGCCGCCCCCAAGGTAATGCCCAGGATCCCGCCTGCGAGAACTTCTCCCTGCCAGGTCTCAAAGCTGTGAGCAAACCCCGCTTGGTGCAGAGCTAGGTAAATCTGCTTTAACTCCGAGCTAATCCAGGTTTTTGGTCGAGCAGCGCAGCCCTCCACCACCTGCTCAAAAGCGCTGTTGATGCGCACCTGAAAGCGACCGCCGCGCACTAGGGGCCTCAGGGAGCGCGGACAGTGAAACCGCTCGTCCAGAGGGATTAGCGCATGCTGCCTACAGCCATACCACCCCAGGGATCCCGTCTCTTCATCGGCCATGAGAAAGTAGCCCTGGGCATAGCCGGCCACAATGGCGGTTATGTCTACCTGCATACTCATTGCCAGTTTGGCGAGAGGGTGGCGAAATCCCCCGCCTCGGCCTTGGGGTGACAATCCACGCAGCCACTTACTCGCACTGGGGTAGGAAAGTCCACCTGCAGGTGCAAAGCCCGGAAGTAGCGAGACTCGGCTAGACGATAGGGCACTGGCTCCCCCTGCCGCAGCGGACGAGAGTTGGGCCGTAAATAGCCCCAAGCCAGTTGGAAAGTCACACCGGTCAAGGGCTGGATCTGCTGGCCGTAGTGGTTGGGATCCTGCAGCAGCCGTTGCCAGGTTTCGGTGGGCAACACCTGAGCGGGCAGCGCCACGTGGCAGGTGCCGCAACTGCGCACGTACTGAGCCTGCGCCAGCTGGGTCGGGGTGAGATCCTGCTGCGCTTGTACCCCAGCTAGCAGGGATCCCATCAAGCCGGCCAGCAGCGCAATCCAGCTGACAAGCCAAAATTGCCGCCGTCGTTTTAAGGAAGCCATGCTCTTGCCTTGAGTTTCAATAGATCCCCTAGTGGGTTTCCAGGATGAGCCTCTCCTGCCAGCCAGTAATCTAGAGCAGCCGGGTGCTGTTTGGCTGGCCTAATCCCGGCAGAGGGATCCAAGACGAGCCCGGCAGATGGCAATTTCCGCGGGGGTAAGGCTATCCCAGCGGACATCGCGGCGCAGAACCAAGCCATTGTGACTGGTGAGGAAGCGAGGTAGCTCAGCCTGGTTGATCACGCTTAGATCCCGCATGTCGTAGGTTGTGTAGTGGGTAATCTCTGGGGAGGCGAAGTCAATGTCGATGAGGGTAAGGGTCTTGCGGGGTGGCAGGGGGCTGCCCAACAGGGGGCGGGGCCCAGAGCCGAGAGCGCCACAGTGAAGCAGCTGCAACTGTCCCTTGTAGCCAGGATAGTAGGCGTGGTGGTGGCCACTGATGTAAGTATGGACGCGGTACCTTTCCAGCAGAGCTCGCTTGGCTTCAGCATCCAGCAGCACTTCCCCCGGATGGTCGCGCCCGACGGCAACGGCATAGAGGGGCAGGTGACCAATGACGATGCGCAGCTTGGCCTGTTGAGCCCGCTCGCTGGCTAGCGCTGCTTCTGCCCAAGCCATCTGTTCAGAGGGAATGAAGTTGCAGCTAGCGTCCCAAACTAGGTAGAAAACCCCATCTTTTTCAAAGGTGTAATAGAAGGGGAAATCGCCCCGATCCACAAAATTCAGGCCAGGATCATGGGCGGGATCGTTCCAAAACTCGCGGGCCAGATCCCGTTCCTTTTGAAAGAGAAAACCACCGCGGGCGTTGCGGGCACAGGAAGCATCGTGGTTGCCCAAGGTAAAGCCATAGGGCAGTTGGGCAGCGCGCAGCGGAGCTGCCACATGTTGGTCAAAGGCTGCCCACATGGCGCGGATGCGCTCTTCGGAAAGGCGGGGATCCTGCCCTGCCACCATGTCCCCTCCTCCCAAGACGATATCCGGCTGGAAGTAGGGGATGAGGCGGATGGCCCGATCCACCTCTGGGTCGTAGTCCACCGAGCCGTAGAGGCCATTTAGGTCACTAATCACCACGAGGCGCAGATCTCGGCGGGGAGGGATGTAGAAGCCGCGAGGAGCTTCAGGATGGGGGACAGCCGTAGGGGTGGGCTGCGGCAGCAGAGGTGGCGCTTCCCTTGTCGGCTTTGGCTGAGAAGCCAGGGGCTGCCGACTGGCCCAGTAGGCCCCTGCCCATCCGCTGCTAACGGCTAACCCCAACAAGCCTAGGAGCAGCTTGCGCCGCCTCATCCTAACTCCTCCTCCACACCCCAGCGGTATTGTAGAAAATGGACAGGCTGCTGTTGGCGCCACGACCTGGAGAGGTCGACGGCCAGTTTTTTGAAGGCTTTGGGGTGGCTTCTAGAAGCCAAATCGCGGATGCTAGGCTAGGTTGAACCGGCAATTGGATATCTCGAACTCGGTATGGCTTGAGGTTTTCCCATGCCTCGCCCTGTGGATTCTTTGGAAGCCGCGTTGGAGCGATGCCGGGAGTGCAATCTTCGTCTTAGCCGGCAGCGCCGCTACATTTTGGAACTCTTGTGGCAATGTGGCGAGCACCTCTCGGCGCGAGAAATCTACGACCGTCTTAATCGGCAAGGCAAGCCCATTGGCCACACTTCCGTCTATCAAAACCTAGAGGCTCTGGCTAGGCACAACATCATTGAGTGCCTGGATCGCGCTGATGGGCGCCGCTACGGCAGGTGTACCCACCCCCACAGCCATGTCAATTGTCTAGATAGCAATCGCATTCTCGACGTAGAGGTAGAGTTGCCGCCGGAGTTGCTGGCTGAGGTGGAGCAAAAGACCGGCACCCGCATCCACAGCTATCGCATCGAGTTCTTTGGTGTGGAAAATCCAGGAAGAAGCTAAGTCAGTAGGAGCGGTTTTGTCCCCTGTTGATCTGAGACTGGATTTGTTCCAGCGAGCTGGCCGGGGCCAGGCACTTGCTGCCCCAACACACCAAGCCCACCGTCCCTGGCGGCAGGGGCTCTGCCTCTGCAGGCAAAGTAAAGACGGCAGTGGGCCAGGGGCGCTGTTGGAAGGTGGGGATGTGCTCAGCTCCTAAGGTCACCTTCACCCAGTTGCTGTACCAGTCTAGCCCAAGGAATAGAGTGGGACAGACCCGCGGCTGGGTACTCATGGGGTGGGCAAAAGTTTTCAGGGCCTGCTCTGCTCGCTCCAGATAGTCCAGATCGCCCGTGAGGGCAGCCAGACGCACCAGGTTGGCGATGGCCACACCATTGGCTGACGGCATGGCGCTGTCCTGGAAGTCTTTCTCCCGCACCAGGAGTTCAGCGGCGCTCTGGGCATCGCTGACAAAGTAACCTCCCCTGGCCGTATCCCACAGTTGCGCGTCCATCTCCTGCTGCAACTGGATGGCAGCCTCCAGCCAGTACTGGGAAGTGGGATCCCCTGCTCGACCTAGGCAGGCCTGGTGCAGATCCAACAGGGCCTTGATGAAGAGGGCGTAGTCTTCGGATTTGGCAGGCACCTGGGGTGTGCCGTCGTAGTTCAACCGCAGCAGGGATCCCGTGTCGGGATGGCGCTGGCGGCTAAGGATGAACTGGGCAGCCCGCAAGGCCAACTGCAGGTACTCCTCGTCGCCAAACACCTGGTAGGCCCGTGCCAGCCCCGAGATCATCAGGCCGTTCCAGGAGACGATCATCTTGGTGTCCGTAACAGGCGGGATCCGCCCTGGCCAAGGGTGTTGGCGGGCCGATTGGGCATCTACTGCCGGCGGGAAGGGGATCCTACGCTCGGTGGAGCCGTAGCGAGCCCGAAACAGATGAGTGGTCAAGGCGGTCTCGACTTCCGGCGGCAGCTCTCCCCCCTGTTGGCGCTGGAGGACAATGCAGCCGGGCCGGTCGGGGAAATTGCCCCCTGGCAACAGGAAGAAAGCCTGCTGCAGAGCGCGGAAGGTTTCTTCATCGAGCAAATCTTGCAGCTCCTGCCAGCGCCAGACATAGAACTCCCCCTCCTCGGGCTCCGCATCTTCTCGCCGGGCAAAACTATCGGCATCCTGGGCCGCATAGAAATACCCAGCAGGAGCTGTCATCTCCCGCGCCACCCACTCCACCGTCAGGCGCACCGCCCGCTCGATGGCAGCGTCCCGGATGCCGTGGGCCCACAGCTCTGCCAAGAACTCCAAGATCTGCCCGTTGTCGTAGAGCATCTTTTCAAAGTGGGGCACCGTCCAGGTGGGATCCACGGTGTAGCGGTGAAAGCCACCGGCCACATGGTCGAAGATCCCGCCCAACACCAGGGCCATGGCCCGCTCCTTAGCCCGTTCCAGAGCTGTCGGCAAGCCGTCGATCCCTTCCGGCGGGTCGAAGCGGGCCGAGCGCAGCACCAACTGGGCATAGGGCATCATGGGGAACTGCTGCACCGCCCCAGCGTTGGTGAGCAAGGGCTGGATCTTGGCGATCCCGGAGCGCAGTAAGTCGGGTGGAATATGGTCTTCTGGCACTAGGTCGCTGAGGGTGGTCAGGGCCGTCAAAATCTGGCCCTTCATCTCCGCAATTTTTTCTTTTTCCTGCCGGTAAAACTGCAGGACGCGCTGCAGCACCGTTAGAAACCCTGGCCGGCCAAAGCGGGGCTTCACGGGAAAATAGGTGCCTGCATAAAACGGCACCAGGTCATTGGGTGTGAGAAAGACATTGAGAGGCCACCCTCCCTGCCCGCTCATGAGTTGCAGCGCCTGCATGTAGATGCTGTCCAGATCGGGCCGCTCCTCGCGATCGACCTTGATGGGCAAAAAGTGGGCATTCAAGAAAGCGGCAATCTCGGGGTCGGAGAAGGCCTCTCCCTCCATGACCGTGCACCAGTGGCAACTGGAGTAGCCAATAGACAGAAAAATCGGCTTATCCTCGGCCCGGGCTTTCTCCAGGGCCTCCGGGATCCAAGGCCACCAATCCACTGGATTATTGGCGTGCTTGCGCAGGTAGAGGCTGGAACACGTGGCGAGGCGATTGGCCATAGGTAAATCCTCTCACCTTTTTTGCTCAGGCTAGCGCGTCCTCCCCTCGAGGCCAAGCCAGACCCCTGTCCCCCCTTGCCCCGGGGATTAGACCTGCTCCTGTTTGGCGGCTGGGATTAAAAACTCCAGCGATCGCCCATAGAGAACCAAAGTGGTGCTGGGGTTTTCCACAAAACCAATCCGCTCGTAAAAGCCGCGCTGATGGGTGGTGAACACGTAGATGCGCTCCACTGACTGTAGGTGGGGATGGCTAATTAGGGTTTCCACCAGCTTGCGCCCAATGCCCTGGCGGCGGTAGTCGGAATCCACCACAATATCCCAGAGGACGGCCCGGTAAACTCCATCGGAGGTGGCGCGGCCAAAGCCAATCAGGCGCTCCCCGTCCCAGGCGCTGACCACCGGATGGCTGTGGGCAATGGCCCGCTCCATCTCGTCCCGACGGCGGTTTTGCGCCCAAAAGGCATTGCGGTTCAATAGCAGCAGAAGCTGCTCCAAGTCCAGCTCGCCCCGCTCTAGAGAAAAGCGAATGTTGCGGTTGTCAACAGGCTGAGAAGAAGAGGCAACAAGAGGCTGAGAAGGGGGATCGGGCATGTTCAAATCTTTGCCGCAGCGAGAGTGGTCAAGCAAGAAGCCAAGAAGACAGCTTGCCCAACCAGGCGGAGCTAGCTGGCCGAGGCGCTGTCAGAGCTTAACCTCGCCTGCTCCAAGGCATAGGCTTTGAAGCGCTCCAAGTCCGCTTGGATGGTGCTTTCCACTACCTTACCCACGAACAGGCCATCTAGAATTTTGCCCAGAATGCCTGGAATCTTGTAGGCCACTGACAGCTTCACAATGGTACTACCCTTGCGATCATAAAACCGCAGCGCCCCCCGATTGGGCAGCCCTTCCACCGATTGCCAGGCGATGCGTTGGTGTTTCACCACCGTGTGGGTGCGGGAGATCCAACTGAAGGTGAAGCCGCGTGTAGCAAGCGTCCACCGCGATAGGTCGTGATCCAGCAATTCCACCGAGCGAATCCACTGCATCCAACGCGGCATGAGGGCCAGGTTGGACCACAGCTCCCAAACCTGTTCAACGGGAACCGGCACCTCCACCTGACAGGTGTGCTCTAACCAATCTGACTCCGCCATGGCGCCTCCCACACAAGATGTAGCAGAAAGGGGAAGCCACCCTCAGCCCTGGCCACCAAGCCGCTGGGGGATCCCTGCCTTTACAAAATTTTATATCGGCCTAAGATAGCATTATCAGCCCAAGGCAAGATCGGGGGCTTTGCGCCTTTGGCCAGCAAAGTGCGGTCGATGCCTATTATGAGGTGAGGCAGAAGGGGGGTATCATGATTGCCACCTGCAAGCTTCACCTGCATTGGCCCGCTGCACTCAGCTGTTTGACTTGACGGGACGACCTCACCATGGTTTCTCAGTGGAAACAGCATCTTAAAAACTACTTCGTGGCGGGATTGCTGGTGGTGATTCCTCTAGCAACCACCATTTGGCTGATGGTGGAAGTGGCCACCTGGAGCATCGGTTTTCTGACCAGCATTCCTAAGCCGTTTAACCCCATCCAAGGGCTGCACCCCATCCTGGTTAACCTCATCAACCTGGCGGTGGGCTTGCTGACGCCAATCTTGCTTATTTTGTTGATTGGCTTCATGGCCCGCAACATTGTCGGCCAGTGGCTGCTCAACCTAAGCGAGCAGCTGCTCCATGCCATCCCAGTGGCGGGGCTGGTGTACAAGACCCTAAAGCAATTGCTTAGTGTCTTATTTGCTCCCAACAACCAGGGGTTTCGGCGGGTGGTGCTGGTAGAATACCCCCGGCCAGGGATCTGGGCTTTGGCTTTTGTAACGGGCAGCATTCAAACTCCCATCCGACTGGGCGGGCCCCAGCGTTCCCTTAGCGTGTTTATCCCCACCACTCCCAACCCAACCACTGGCTGGTACGCGATCGTGCCAGAAGATCAAGTGGTGGAGGTGTTCATGCCGGTGGAGGATGCTTTTAAGATGCTCATCTCCGGTGGGATCGTGACCCCGGAAACCTTTGAGGCTGGGCTGCAGCGGCGCGAGGGAGGTCTGGCGGTAACCATGCCCAGCTTGCGGGAGCTGGTGGAACAAGAGCGGGCGGCAGCCTCTGCTAGGACGGACTCAACGGCTGCCGAGGTGGGCTTTGAGGCTTCTTAGCTGGCCGGTTCCTCTCCTAGGAGGTTGGGCTGCCAGAGCTGGTATTCTTTGGCTTGCTCCAGGCGCACGTAGAAGGGCTGCATCTGCCGATCCAAGGCTTCCGCCTGCTCTGGGGGGAAAGCTTTCCAGGCGGCGCGGCTAGCCCAGCGAATGACGAGGTGAACAAGTTCGGGATCCTCGGCGTCAAGCCAGACTTCCTTGCCCAGAAAACCCGGCTGTTGGCGCAGGGCAGCTCCCCAGATCCGCTCGTCTTCCCGAAGGAAAGCCAGCTGGCTGCCGGGGGGAACTCGAAAGCAGAGGTGTTCGATGACAATAGGCTGGTCGGACATCGGCAAAAGTTGTCTTAAGACGCTAATGAAGCGTTGGTCAGCCGCTGCAGGGTGGGAATGAAGTCGGGGTAGGAGATGCGGGCGCAGTCGGCACCGCTGAGGGTGGTGGATCCCTGGGCGGCCAGGGCAGCTACCATCAAGCTCATGGCGATGCGGTGGTCGGCGTGGCTGTCCACCTCTGCTCCCTGCAAGGGGATCCCTCCTTTGATTTCCAGGCCGTCGGGATATTCGGTTACCTGGGCACCCATGCGGCTGAGTTCCTGAGCGATGGCCGCCAAGCGGTCACTTTCTTTTACCCGCAATTCCGCTGCATCGCGAATGACCGTAGTTCCTTCGGCAAAGGCTGCTGCCACCGCCAAAACCGGGATCTCGTCGATTAGGGTGGGAATCAGCTCGCCGCCGATGCTACAGCCTCGCAAACGGGCCGAGCGCACGCGCAGATCCCCCAGAGGCTCGCCGGTCACTTCCCGCTGGTTCTCCACTTGAATGTCGGCCCCCATCTCCTGCAGCACCTGCAGCAGCCCGGTGCGGGTGGGGTTGAGGCCCACACCCTCTAGCAGCAATTCGCTCTCGGGCACAATCGAGCCCGCCACCAACCAGAAGGCTGCCGAGCTGATGTCCCCGGGCACCTGCACCGTCTGGCCCACCAGGCGGGATCCCCCCACCACCGCCACGGTTTTTGTCGCCACATCGACCTGGATCTCGGCTCCGAAGGCCCGCAACATCCGCTCCGAGTGGTCGCGGGAAAGGGCCGGCTCCGTAACCTGAGTGGTGCCTTCTGCCAACAGGCCCGCCAGCAGCAGGCAGGACTTTACCTGGGCCGAGGCCACAGGCGAGTGGTAGTGGATCCCCTTTAAGGATCCCCCCTGCACAGCCAGAGGTGCCAGGTTGCCCCCCGCCCGCCCCCAGATCTGAGCCCCCATCTGCCGCAGCGGCTCCACCACCCGCCCCATAGGCCGCGAGCGCAGGGAGCGATCCCCAGTGACGGCAAAAAAGCGCCCCCGCTGGCCAGCCAGGATTCCCAACATCAGGCGCAAGGTGGTGCCGGAATTGCCGGCATCCAAGACATCTGCCGGCTCCTGTAGGCGATCCAGACCCACTCCTCGGATGCGCACACACTCGCTGTTGAGCTCAGGGATCTCGACTCCCAAAGCCCGAAAGCAAGCCGCTGTGCTGTGGGGATCTTCCCCTAATGACAGACCCTGGATGACCGTTTCCCCTTCCGCCAGGGATCCCAGCATCAGAGCACGGTGGGAGATGGACTTGTCCCCTGGAACCTTAATCTGGCCGCGTAGGCCCCGGGCAGGGGAGAGCGTCAGGACGTTGGGAGAAGCAGCAGTGGTTAGCACGGCAGCCGTAAGGAGACTAGGGGCAGTCTCAATGATACGTTGAACCCACACCGCTCTTGCCGCAAAGACAGCCTGTCTTTTGACAGCAGCCCTCCTCTTTCAGGATGAGCCTTAACAACATGGATTCCTCGGTTGAGGCCGGGCCTCGGCCTTTTTTCTGGGAATCTAACAGGCTGTAGCGGGAAGCCTCCAAATTGTAAGGCTCGGCTAAATGGTCGACTGCCCTTGTCTGGGCTGCTCAGCTGCGCGGTAGCAAGGATTGCCTGCAGATTCCCGATGGCCTGGTGGCCCGGGAAAAAGCCTGGATAGAATCATCGAGGTTGCCCCTCTGCAGCCACTGACCTCATGGACTTGCCGGAAACTCGGCTCGGGGAGAGCTCTCCGTATCACCACGAGTCCGTTTTGACCGAGGAGGTGATGGCCTACCTGCAGCCCCAGCAGGGCGGCACGTTTTTGGACGTAACCTTGGGAGGAGGCGGACACACCTTGGCCCTACTGCAGGGGGGAGCAGAACGGGTGGTGGGGCTGGATCGGGATCCGCTGGCTTTGCAGGCAGCTCGGGCGCGCTTGGCAGCAGCAGGGATCCTCCAGGAGCGCATCCAGCTTTGGCACCTCAACTTCGCCGATTTCGATCCGCAGCGGCACGGCTGGCGCGACGAGCAAGGGCGGCCTATCCTCTTCGATGGCATCGTGGCCGACCTGGGGGTGAGCTCGCCCCAGCTGGACTGCCCTGAGCGCGGGTTTAGCTTTCGCGCCGAGGGGCCGCTGGACATGCGCATGGATCCCACTGCCGATCAGGAAACCGCTGCTGATTGGGTTAACCGCCGCCCTGCCGAGGACTTGATCGACATTTTCGTTCGCTATGGCGAGGAGCGCTTTGCCCGCCGCATCGCCCATCACATCGAACGCTCCCGCCCCCTTTTCACCACTACCCAACTGGCCCAGGTAGTCTGGCAGGCAGTGCCGCCGGCGGCAAGGCGGGGCCGCATCCACCCAGCTACGCGGGTCTTTCAGGCCCTGCGCATTGCCGTGAACCGAGAACTGGAAGCCCTAGAAACCCTGCTGGCCCAGGCTCCCGCTTGGCTAAAGCCCGGCGGCAGGTTGGCTGTAATCAGCTTCCACAGCCTGGAAGATCGCCTAGTGAAATGGGCCTTCCGTACGGATCCCCGCTGGCAGGTGCTCACCCCTAAACCTCTGCGCCCTTCCAAGCAGGAGCAGCAACGCAATCCCCGGGCCCGCTCTGCCAAACTGCGAGTAGCTGCCCGCCTCGGATAGAGTGGAACCCAGTTGGCAGCAAGTGCTTGCTGGGTGAGGCGTATGGTTAGCCAAAACACAAGCCGTGGTCGCAGCTTGCTCCCTATCCAGCCCAGAACTGCAACTTTGGCTCCCTCTCCTCACTCTGAAACGGCTCTGTCTCCTGCAGCTTGCAAAGGCAGCCCCCCTCAACCTTTGAAATCCGCCCATCCCCGCCGTTGGGATCCCACCTGGAGAGAGCATCTCATCTGGTGGCACCAGGTCTCCACCGGCCTCGCCATCGTCTCGGGGTTAGCGGTGCTAGGTGTTTATAGTTGGACAGTGCATACCCAAAGCCAATGGAGCCAGCACTACCAGGTTTGGCAGCGGCTGCAACGCCATGAGCAGCAGTTTCTCCTCACTCAAGAATCCATCGTCAATTCTCTGCGAGAGATTGCCGAGCGCTCCGACATGGTTTCTCTGGTGCCGGAGCGGACGATCGAGGTTCCCATTGCTCCCCCCCGCCGAGTTTCGGGGCAGGGTCAAAACACCCCCCAGCAAGCCAAAGCTAGCCCCTTTTATCCAGTTGGGTATTGAGCAGCCAGTTGCAACAGCCACAGCTAGTCACCTAGGGCGCCCCTTGATTTACTGGAAACTGCTGCCATTCCTGGCGGACTCGCTGCAGCTTCTGGAGCAGCTCTTCCCACTGTTCGCCCTCGATTAGCTGCTCTAGTACCTTCAACTCAGCTTGGTAGCCGCGCAGAGCAGCTAGCAGCGCTTGCCGGTTGTAACGAGCCATCTCTAGCCCTAACTGCGGGATCCCACCGCCAACCCGACTTGTATCTCGAAAGCCACTGCTGGCCAAAGTGCGGGCCAGTGCCAGAATATCGGGGTTTCCCTCCTGGCTAACGGCGGCAATTAAGCCAGCTCCCACCATGACCGGCAGATGGCTAACCCAAGCTACTGCCTGATCGTGACGGACAGGATCGGCAAGGACAACTTCGGCACCCACTGCTGCCACTAGCTCCTGCATCACCGCAAGGGCTTGGGGTTGCGTCTGGGGAATGGGAGTGAGCACATAGGGTCGCCCCAGAAACAAGTTAGCTTCCGCTCCCTGGATCCCTTGTAACGTCTTGCCGGCCATGGGGTGCCCCCCCACGAATAGGGGCCATAGTGCTGTTGCCGGCCCAACAATTGGCTGCTTGACGGAGCCGACATCGCTTACCACTGTCTGGGGCGACAGATAGGGCACCAGGGCTGCCAGGGTGGCCAACACCTGCTCCAGGGGAGTACAGATCACCACCACCTGAGGGTTGAAAAGCGTCAACTGGGCCAACTCGGTTCCGCAGCCCTGAACCGCTCCACGTTCTAGGGCCTCTTGACAGGTAGCCGGATTGCGGCTGATCCCCCAGACGGAGTACCCTGCTTCGGTAAGCTTAAGAGCCAGGGATCCGCCGATCAACCCCAACCCGACAATAGCGATGCGCATACTGTCTCCTTGAAGATCAAGGCTTTGCCAAAGCCGGCGGCAGAGGGAGACTGCCTTTTGGGATTTCTTCCGGATTAGAAAGTTAATTCTGCCCCATGAAGGGCATACAGGGGAGGGATCCAGCCGCTAAGATGGAAGGGTGAACTGGGTAACCCCCACAACAGTTCGTCCGGATCTTTTATCGCAGGAGGGAACCGTGCTTCATCGTAGGATCTATCAACTCAGCCGCGAAGGCAAGGAAGTGTGGATCTACCTGCGCGATCAGGGACGCTGGCTGGAACGAGCCAAGATCCTCGATATCGAGGGGGACACCATCCTGGTTCGCTACGAAACAGAAGATGAAGAGGAGATTTGCTCCTGGGAGGAGATGATTCGTCTAGAGAGCATCGGGGCTGTCGCCCAGCGCCTCTCTTCCATCCCAAAAGGAGTGCTTAGCACTTCCGACCTGCCCACAGCCGAGGATTGCCCTCCTGCTGAACTCCTCCGTTTACCACCCTCCCTTCGCGCCGCAGAGCCCCTTAACGGAGAGCGTGCCGGCAGCGAGCGCCTTGGGGAAGACCTAGAGCGGGAGGCCTCTCCCCTTCGCGAGAGCGGAATGGAGTCCCTGAGGCCGCTGCGCCCGAACGGAGAGGAGCTCAAACGGGTAGATCGGTTCCGGAACGACCCAGAAGGCCAGCGGGAGGGTAACCACGACTAGGTTGAAGTTTTCCGGAGATCGACAGGAAGGCATCCCAACATCGTCCTGGACAGGGGCAAATGGCAAGGAGGCCGTAGAACTCCTCTGCGTAGAGCTCTAGCTGGCAAGGGGAGGTCACTTGCCCATCGCGCGGGTCGATCTCGGCCTGCAGAGCAACTGCTTCTTCGCCCAGCCAAGGGCTTTAGTCCTCGTTTGCAACAGCGGTGCGGAGCACCTTTCTTGTCCAGTGTTGTAGCAGCAGTGGTACAATAGAGGCTAGCTTTAGTAAACCCTAGAAAGGGCGGTTAGCGCAGCGGTAGCGCACTTCCTTCACACGGAAGGGGCCACAAGTTCGAATCTTGTACCGCCCATAAATTTCGGCCTTTGGCGGGCAAGCTTTCCCTGCAAGGTGTTGCTTCTATCTACAGGCTCCCTTGAGGAGGGGCCACTGGTTGTCTGACGGGCAACTTCTGACACACCCCCCTTTGCGCAAGTGCTTCGAGCTGGGTGGACTATGCAGCTACGGGAATCCCACTGCTGTAACCAGAAGCTAGAAGATATCGATTCATGAAACCCTTTGCCAACCCTCCTCAGCCATTGACTGCCAGCGAGTTTTTATCCCACTTAGAGGAGATAACGAGAGCTTACGAAGTCAAGACATCTATCATCACCTTCTACAGCAGAATTTGGAGTCAGGTATTCGACCTCAAATTTTCTAGGGGCCAATGGATTTTTGGGAACAGCCCCCACTGGAGAGCGCTTCTGGAAGCTAAGCTCCGGAAAAGCCAATACTATCCAATATTTTGCATTGTCAGAACCTTCACTGATGAAAAGCACAAGCGCAGGGCCCCAAGCGGCGAAACTATCTTGATCCCAACCAAAGATCTGAGAATGTTTTTTCTTCCGGCTCCAGGTCAGGTTATTAAGCTAACTCCGGAGGAGTGCTTTGCCTGCCACAACACAGATGCCCAAACAGGAGGGCCACTCCCCATCGAGCAAGATGTTAAGTTCTTGTAGTGGCAGCAGTGGGAGTTGGGAAACCCTGTTGGGGCTAATCCTACAGGACCAGGGCTATTTGACCTCAATCAAGAGCTTGGCTCCAAGCGCAACAGGGATCCGTTGGGGGCGTCAGTCAACAAGTAGAGCAAGCCATCCGGCCCCTGACGCACATCCCGGATACGGCCGACAACTCCCTCTAGGAGACGCTCCTCAGCCACCACCCGATTCCCTTCCAAAACCAGCCGTGCCAAATGCTGGCCAGCCAGTGCTCCCACAAAGAGGTTGCCCCGCCATTCGGGAAAGACGTCTCCCGTGTAAAAGGTCATGCCAGAGGGAGCAATGGAGGGGGTCCAGTGAAGCAGCGGCGAAGCCAATCCAGGAGCTGCTGCTAGTCCCTTGCCAACTGGTTCGCCGCTGTACTCGCGGCCATGGGTGATTAAAGGCCAGCCGTAGTTCACGCCGGGAGCGAGGATGTTGATCTCATCTCCCCCTTTGGGCCCATGTTCGTGTATCCAAATAGCCCCTGTTTCCGGGTGGCGGGCCATTCCCTGAATGTTGCGGTGGCCATAGGTGAAAATTGCTGGCAGAGCCCCTGCTTGCCCAACAAAGGGGTTGTCTTTCGGGATCCCGCCCGTGTCGGTAAGGCGCAGCACCTTGCCCGCCGCATCCCCCAGATCCTGAGCCCGATCCCGTTCTCCGCGATCCCCAGTACTGATGTAGAGAAACCCTTCTTCGTCAAAGACCAAGCGGGAGCCGAAGTGCTGCTGGGCAGGCGTCTTGCGCTCCATGTCAAAAATCACTTCCAGGTCCTGGAGTCCCTTTTTCCCTAGGCGGGCCCGCGCCACTCGTGTCCCCCCTCCACCCGGCCCGGGAGCCGCGTAGGACAAGTAGATCCAGCCGTTCTCCGCGTAGTTGGGGTGCAAAGCGATATCCAGCAGTCCCCCTTGGCCGCGGGCAAACACCTCCGGCACCCCGGCTATGGGCTGGGGATCCAACCCTCGGTCGGTAACCCGCCGCAGGCGGCCCGGACGTTCGGTAACCAAAATGGTTCCATCTGGCAGAAAAGCCATCCCCCACGGATGCTCCAGGCCGGTTGCCAAGGTTACCACCCGAAAGCGTTGCTTCGTTTTGGCTCTGGGCAGCGCTTGAGCGTGATCCCCCCGTTGCAGAGACATGACCGTTTTGGGGCTGACCGGATAGGCCCCTACGGCAACAGGGGCGGACAGCCCTCCCAAAAGCAGCAGTGAGGAGAGAAGCTTTATCACCGAGATCCTCATGGCGATTGCCGCCTCGTTTTCGCAATAGAGCTAAGGGCAGGCGTTGTTCTCTCTCGGCTTTAGGTTAGCCCTGAGGGCGGCGATCTGTCCCCAAACCATTAAACCTGTGGATCCCTCTCGAGACTTCCCAAAGCTCCTCCGAGGAGTGCATGCATAACCTCTACGGCCTCCTAATGGCCCGCGCCCTCCCGCAAGGGTCTACGACAGCTCGACTCCAACCCGTGCTCCTTTGTCCTTACTCGCTCCGGCTTTGCCAGGATCCGGCGCTGGGCGGCCGTCTGGACGGGCGACAACCAGGCTGGATAAGAGCCCCTCGGTCCAAGCCCCCCCTCTTCTTGCTCGACAGCGGCCAGGCACACCAGATCTATCTGTCCAGCCCAGTGAGGATCCTGCCCCTAGTCAATTGCCCTCACTACCTCCAGCAGCTCGCGGTTGTCACGCTTGAAGATGGGCAGCCACTCCACATGCTGGTAGCGTAGGATCCCTTGGCTGTCCACTACAAAATAGGCCCGCCGTATCCCCAGCAGGCTATCCACCCCGTACTGCTGGCTTACCCTCCTGTCTACGTCGCTTAGCAGAGGGAACTCCAGCTTGAGCTGCTCGGCAAAGGCTTCGTGTCGAGAGATGGGGTCGCTGCTGATCCCCAAGATCTCACACCCTGCCGCCCGAAAAGCCCCCCAGTCCTCCCGAAAACAGCGCATCTCGCTCGTACACACCGGCGAAAAGTCTGCGGGGTAAAAAGCCAGCAGCACCTTGCTCTTGCCCCGATAGGCCCCCAGCGAAATCTGGGCCCCCTTGGGAACCCCTTTCCCAACCGCAGGCAGGCTAAAGTCGGGAGCTGGCATCCCAATCTCAATCCCCATTTGTCCGAATCCCCTCCGAACTCACTTTCTCAGTCTAGCGGTGGCCTGTTCCCAAAAACCCCTTATGGGTCTTGACGGTGGGGGTGAGTGTGGGATAGGGTAGTGAA
>NZ_JANSJL010000041.1:0-2366 GCF_047502745.1 Synechococcus sp. F70.1 | reverse complement strand
GATTTTGTCCAGCGTGGTTGACCTCCGTGTGCGTGGGGGGATTGTACCCGCACACGAGGGAAAACTTGACAAGGTAGCAAGTTGGGTTATGGTATAATTACCATAGCCTGCGCCAACAAGGGCGCAAGCCACTCTTATTCTCAGGAGGTATGCACGATGCGGTACTATGCACACAATCGGTTCGTGTTACTGGTGAGCGTGTTTGCCTTATCGTCGTTGATGGCGACCGCAAGTTGGTCGCAGTCCCTGACTTGGTACAGCTTTCCGAAGGAATATTTCAAGAGTTTCAGTGCCTCGACCCCCGATGGCTCAGTTGTGATTGGCAGTGGAGATTGGCAAACGTTTCGCTGGGTAAACGGGGTGGTTGAAAACATTACCCCGCTGATCAGCAACATCGGCGCGGTGGCTAACGGTATTTCTGCCGATGGCTCCGTGCTGGTCGGCACAATCGGTAATTACCTCATAACATGGCGCGCCTTCCGCTGGACGGCAACTGAAGGGGTACAGTTTCTCGGTTCACTTGGCGGTCGTGGGAGCGCCGCACGTGATGTATCAGCCGATGGAAGCGTAGTGGTCGGCTGGGCGTACAACGCTGCAGGGCAGCAGCGCGCCTTTCGCTGGACACGCGATGGCGGGATGCAAGACCTTGGTACACTACCAAACACCCGAAATAGTGTGGCTCGCGCTGTTTCCGCCGACGGAAGCACGGTGGTTGGTGCAGCTACTTACGGCAATATCTCTCGCGCTTTCCGCTGGACGGCTTCTGAGGGCTTGCAAGATCTTGGAACCCTGCCTGGCGACGAGTCTAGCACACCCAACGCTGTATCTGCCGATGGGTCTGTTGTGGTCGGCTTGAGCATATTTAATGCCTTTAATACCAGCAAATACCGTGCCTTCCGCTGGACAGCATCTGGAGGGATGCAAGAACTTGGTGCGCGGATCGTGCCTCTCAGTGTTTCTGCTGACGGCAACATCGTGGTCGGTCGGGCTGAACCATTCGATGTGCCAGGAGAAGATTACGCCTTTCGCTGGACGGACGGACGAATGGAAGACCTCAACCAAACCTACCGCCATCTATTAGGTCCATCAAGACTCATTGCAGCCTACTATATCTCGCCGAATGGGCGCTACATCGTAGGAACTGGTTACAACGCTGCCATGAGGAGTGGAGCAATCTTCGTTTTGGATACGGGCTTTCCAATTCGCGGGGATGTTGACCGCAACGGCTGCGTGGACGACGCTGACCTGCTGCGGGTGCTGTTTGCATTCGGCGGGCGCGGCTACTGCAACGAAGACCTCAACTGGGATGGGATTGTAGACGACGCTGACCTGCTGGAGGTGCTGTTCAACTTCGGCAGCGGGTGTTAGCCCTCACCCCCAGCCCCTCTCCCACTTCGTGGGAGAGGGGAGCGGTTCGCTGACCTGTTTGGAGTGCTGAAGCTGACGCTTCAGCGTCGGGCGGAAGTGGAGCTTCCGCACTCCATACACGCTTTGGGACGCTGAAGCATAGGCGGAAGCTCCGCTTCCGCTCTCCATATCCCTATTACCCGTGTTCAGGGATAGCAGGGTGAGGGCAACTCCCTCCCCGTTGACGGGGAGGGCTGGGGTGGGGTATTATACCAATCGCGCAGCCAAAGTTCACAAAAACGAGTATGCCTGATAACCCCCTCCTTAAGGTTCCCCCTGCAAGCAGGGGGAACCGAACCCACGCGCCCCACGCGGTTCCCCTCGCGAAGCGGGGGGAACCTTAAGGAGGGGGGCAATCGGTGAACTTTAGACACGCGGTTGGTACTACACCGCCTCCAACGCCAAAACGCGCACCAGCACAACCGTGATGTTATCCCGTCCACCGTTGGCGAGCGCGCGGTCGACTAACCGCCACGCGGCGCGGGCGGGCGGCTCGTCGCGCAGAATCGCTTCAATCTCCGCATCGTCCACCATGTCGGTCAGCCCGTCGGAGCAGAGCAGATACAGGTCGCCTGCCTGCAGCGGGAAGGTCTCGATGTCAGGCTCCAGCGGCTCGCTGGGGTCGGCGACGCCCACCGCTTGGCGAATCACATTCCGCTGCGGGTGGTACTTCGCCTGTTCGGGGGTGATGATGCCCTGCTCTACCAGCCTCGCCACCAGCGTATGGTCGCGCGAGAGTTGCTCGAACACGCCTTCGCGCAGGCGGTAGCAGCGGCTGTCGCCTACATGCGCCAAGATGCCCTCGTCTTGCTTGAGGATCAGTGCGGTGAGCGTCGTGCCCATCCCGTAGCGCGAGGGGATTTTGCTCGCCATCTCGGCGATGTAGTGGTGCGCCTGTAGGATGGCGTGTCGCGCCGCCTCCTGCGCCGTGCCGCCGAGATGATAGTAGGCGTGCAGGA
>NZ_JANSJL010000040.1:0-2372 GCF_047502745.1 Synechococcus sp. F70.1 | reverse complement strand
ATCCACCAACATAAAGTGTTGATGCACCATCCCAATTCCCAACCGAATGGCATCGGCGGGACTGTGAATTTTGGCCAGTTGCCCATCCACTTGAATGGATCCCTCGTCCGGGCTGACCAACCCATAGACGATCTTCATCAGGGTAGACTTGCCCGCCCCGTTCTCCCCCATCAGCGCCAGAATCTCTCCCCAACGCACCTCCAGATCGATGTGGTCGTTGGCCAACACCAGAGGATAACGCTTGGTGATCCCCTGTAAACGAAGGGCGATATCGCTGCGATGGGATCCCTCTGCCAAGGAAGGATCAGGCCCACTCATGAGGTGCTTCTGAGGTGCTTCTTGAACGCCTTTTCCAGCATAGGTTGTGAACTGCCATGCCAGAGGAAAGCATTTCTGGGGGTATTGTGAGAGTCTCTCTTTTTCTAAGCACTATGGTCATTTCGATTCAAACTGGGACACTGCACCCACACCTAAAACGTTGGTCACGTCGTTACGTCGTCGCATCGTCGCGTCAGCGTTGCGGTTCCCGTCAGGGTGCCGTAGGCATAGCAATAGCGCTGCGGAGCAATAATGCACTGGGCCAGAAGGCTTTTTTCAATAGCCCAGGCGTCTTACCCTAGCCTGAAACAACTATGTGTGCAACATCCAAGGTCGCCCACAGGATTGGGAGCGATATTTTGGCGAGTTTGGATCAGAATTTGAGTGCTGTTCACGCTTGATCAGTTTGGGTTCTCTTCCCCCCTTTGAAATAGGCAAAGAGCTGGAAAGCTGAACCATGGGAACTGAAATGAGACGTTTCCCTTCCTGATTGCAAGAAGGACAATAGGCCGGATCTCGATATTGAGATAAGGGCCGCCATACCTCAAACTCCCCACAGTTTGGACACTTAAACTCATACAGCGGCATCTTCCTATTCCACCCCCTTGAACGAGGCATCGAATAACATTCACCTAGGGAGAATATCTATGTCGAAGATTTCCGTAGGAATAGCCACCGTACAGCAAGCATTGGGAATATCGACGATCCCACTCACTCTGCCCTCCACCGGTGCAGCACTGAGCAGCATATAAGCTTGTTCTCCCGTAAAGCCGAATTTTTTCAGATATTCGATGGCATTTAAGCAGGCGCGTCGATAGGCAATGTGAACATCCATATAATGCTGCTTACCTGTAAACTCGTCCACAGAAATGCCCTCAAACACAAGGTATTCCGAGTAACGTGGCTCAACAGGGCCGGGCTTAAAAATGGGGTTAACCAATCCGTACTTCTCAACACCACCCTTGATTAGATCGACGTGGAGATCGATGTAGCCCGCCATCTCAATACCGCCACAAAAAGAGATCTCCCCATCCCCTTGCGAGAAGTGAATATCTCCCATCGACAGCTTGGCACCCTCCACGTAAACCGGGAAGTAGATCCGTGTTCCTTTAGACAGGTTTTTAATATCGCAATTACCGCCGTGCTCTCGCGGGGGCACCGTCCGAGCCGCTTCAGCAGCAACCCGCTCATACTCTGACTTGGGCAAAGTTCCCAAAATTGCGTTCTTGGGATTGGGCAAGGCGGCCAGCACAGGCTGATTGCCGGATAGCCCCGCGCCGTAAGTGCGCAAATCGGGAGCCGAAGCGACCAGCTCAGCTTCCCGCTTATTCCAAGCCGCCAGCAACTCGTGAGATGGGGCACAGCCAATGAGGCCGGGGTGATGATGCCGGCAAAGCGCACATGGGGAATGTGTCTGGAAGTGGTGTAAATGCCTTGAAAATCCCAGATGGCTTTGGCCGCGTTGGGAAAATGATCGGTGAGGAATCCTCCTCCATTTTCTTTGGCAAAAATACCTGTAAACCCCCACTCGGCTCCCGGCAGTGGCCCAATGTCTAACAGATCGACAACCAGGATATCTCCAGGCTGGGCGCCGTTAACCCAAATAGGCCCACTCAAAACATGGACAACGCTTAGGTCAACCTGCTCAATGTCGGAAGGATCATCGTTGTTTTTGATTTGCCCATCCGTCCAGTCTTTACACTCAATTCGGAATACCTCGCCAGGGTTTACAGAAACCACAGCGGGAATATCAGGATGCCAGCGGTTGTGACCCGGTAGATCCTGTTGATCCATTGGCTTAGTCAGGTCAACTTTAAACAGCGTTTTGGGCATGGGATCCTCTCCTTGAGTCATCACTCTGCGGTCAGACTTTGAATGCACAAAAGCCTATCTCCAATAGAGAAGCTAATACTGTAGCAAGAGCTACAATTCATAGTTCTTTACACTCAATTCGGAATACCTCGCCAGGGTTTACAGAAACCACAGCGGGAATATCAGGATGCACAAAAGCCTATCTCCAATAGAGAAGCTAATACTGTAGCAAGAGCTACAAT
>NZ_JANSJL010000039.1:0-7383 GCF_047502745.1 Synechococcus sp. F70.1 | reverse complement strand
GGTTGCGCTCCCGCATCAGCTCTCGAATGGCCTGGGATCGGGCTACGCCGCGCAGGGTGGAGCTGGGAATGTAAGGGATCCCTAAGTGATCGAAAGCAGGGAGCAGCATGCTCTCCGGGCCTTTGGCTCCGCCTACCCGAATTCGCCAGGGACAGGTGACCTGAAAAGTGTTTTTTTCTCCGGCAATGCGTTTGATGCGAGCATTCAGAACTTGAAGACGCGCTCCGTAGTTTGCCTTTGCTTCTGCCTGGTGCACCAGATCGACTTTGGCTCCGTCTTTGAAAGGAGTTGCTGGAGCCCTCATCCAACGCAGATATTCAATAAAGCTCGCTGTGGGATCTGGGCTGGGGTTGGGATCCAAGGGATGCCCTAGCCAGGGAGAAGGTTGTGGAGCGTTGGCAGGACGATTGCTAGGCATTTGATCTTCTCCTAAAGCTGGAAAGCAGTATTAGGAATTGCGAAGCGTTTCCCGAAATTCGCGCAACATAGCGCTGGTGCCAATTTCTAAGGCGCGTCGAATAAGTTGAGGTACAAGATTGGGGATGTCGAAGTCTGGAAAAAGCCAGCTGCAGCTTGATTCTACGTAGTCTTCTCCCTGCAGAATAAAGATCCGCAAACTTCGCTCACCCAAGATCCAAACTTCCGGCACGCCGATGGCTCTATAGGCCTCGATAAAAGTTCGGGAAGTAACGTCGGACTCGATGGCCAGATCAGGTGGGGGCAACTGATCGACATCGATCCTGCCCTCGCAACCTCGCACCAACTCCAGGTGATTGACATAGAAGCAGGTGTCGGGCTCCACGCCAGCTCTGCCTGGCTTTTTGAGGGTTGTTGAGCCAAAGTCTTCCCAATCTCTCCCCTGAGCATCTAAGAGAGCCTTTACAATGTCACTGGCAATGCGATGAAGGCGCTCGTGTTTGGATAAAGGAGACATGATCTCAAAAGTGCCATCGTAGTAGGCAATGCGAGTGTGGCGATCTTCGCCCAGCTCCTCCAGAATGCTCTCGCAGTCTTGCCAGGTAAGAGAATGAATAACCACTCGGCTGCCTTCTTGCAGGGAAATCGCTTGCAGGGGGATCGCGACGCCCATTACTCTCCTCCTTTAATGTCGTGGTAGATGGCCATAGCCCAAAAGCCGAATTCCTGAGCCAAAGCCAGACCTAGCCCTGTTAAACCTAGATACTCTTCAACTCCCAATTGCATAAGACGATCCAGGCCGTTGGAGTTAGCAATTCCCTTTTGGCCAGAGATCTCTTCTAGGCAATCAAAAAACTCCTTGACTACTTGTTTTTTCCCTTCCTGGTTGAGGGCATCTTCTTCTGCCTTAAGGCGCAGCAGGCCCCAGGTGGAAAGGTAGGTGTAGAGCTCCACAGCCTGGTTTTTCTGCTCCTTAAGCTTTTCTTGGTCTCCGGTTTGAGCCCTTAACTGGCGAAGGGATTCGTAAACGGGCTTGGCCAACGTGCGGGGATCAAAAGTTTCCATAAAGCCTCCTCAACTAGTTCCAAGACAACTCGACAAAGCCACGGCCTAGGCTCTCCTGGCCGCCAATTTGCAGGAGCTGGTTACCCTGCAGGAGCTTCCGAAATTGCTCCACTGCTTCTTGGGAACTGCCGTTGGCCTGGGCTGTTACCCCCCAGGTAAAGTACATCAGGCTATCGGGGGGGATGGCCTCTTCGTAGCGAAAGCCGCCTTCTACAACTTTGTGCTCGCTGAGCTTAACTTTTACCTGCCGCCACAGGCTCATTTGAATAAGGGTGGCACAGTGCTGATCCGGCAAGACAAGGACGCGGCTGATGCTGGAAGATTTGACAAAGCTTTGCCAGTTTTCCCACTTCTTTAGACCGTTCTTTAGGATGGCATCCTTGAGATAGATGGGTCGGTTTGCCTCCAAGTTGGTGCTATAGGGCTCCGGCACCTGCAACTTCTGGCCACTTAGCCGCAGCCAGCGCTTGAGCAAGAGCGGGCAGCTTATCCAGATCACGCCGTGGCTGAGGGAAGCCACCGGCACCCACAAGAGGGATCCATCTCCAATCCAAATGGAGCCTTGGGTAAGCTGATCCCCCTCCCCAATTTCGTTGCCAAAAAGCTCAAACTTTAACTCTTTCTCGGCCACGCTGGCCCGCAATTTGCCGCGGATGGTGCTGGAAGGAATGTAGGGCAAGTTGGTGTGGGCTTCGCGGGCAATGCCCAAGAGGTTGCCTTCTTGGGTGGTGCCGCCGGTGTGCAGGGGAGTCAGCAAGGTGAGATAGACCAGGTGAAAGGCCATAGAAAAACACTCCTTATCCGTTGACTTCAAAAGCAAGCTCAATGGGCCCAAGGCAGCCAGAGCAACTCGCTGTAGCCTAGAAGCCGCCAGCGGTGGAAGACGTTGAGCCGGCCATCTTCCAGCTCCGGCTCGTCCTGGGCAAGGGGAGCTGGATGCTCCAGGTAGTAGATGCTGCCAGGCGGGGCGGCAAACACTTGCGGAGCTGGCAGGCTGGTCTTGCGCGGCTCTGTCAGGGACTCCACCCGCAGGCGGCCACTAATGGGAACCGGTTTGCCGGTGGCCACGCTCACCAGAGGGCCAGTGAGGGAGTGGGCAGGATGAGGGGTGGCCAAGCGCCACTCCCAGGGCCAGGCGCGGCAGAGGGAGCGCCCCTCCACCTTTTTGATGAACACGCCGGGGGTCACCAGGTAGGCCAGAGCTCGGCGGGCTTGCCGGAAGGTCTGCTGGGAGAGCTCCTGCAGCACTTGCCACTGCTTGCCCAGCTTTGGGCAGGGGCTGAGGAGAGCAGCGTGGCCTTCTCCCCCTAGCCGCACCACTACTTCTTGCGCTAGGGGCAAGGGATCCCAGCTTTCGCGCTCTGGATCCCAGCACTCGATGGAAAGAGCCAGGCTCCAGCCGGGCTGCAGGCGGATGCAGGTTTCCACAAAGTAGCCATCGGTCTCCCGCACCTGGCGTTTGCCTGCCTGCAGGGTGTTGTGGGGCCGCACTTCCTCTACCCAGGGGGACTTTACTGCCTGCTCCAGATCCCAGCCCTTGCCTTGCAGGGCTTTTTGCACCGCCTGCCAGGGTAGGTAGCCAGCAGCCTTTTGCTTGGGGCTTTGCGGGCTTTTTTCTTCCTCGAGCTGAGCCGCTGTCACCAGAGGGGCTGGCCGGGTGGGATCCCAGCGGTAGCTGCCGTAGGCATGGCCCTCTTCCAGCCAGGGGATGGGCACCAGGGGGGATCCCTGGTAAAGGTGCAAGGGGCTGGGGAAGTAAAGCTGCTCCTCGCAGCAGAGAAAGGGGCCGCAGAGGCGCAGGGTTGCCGGCTGGCCCAGGTGAGCTAGGATAGCGCCGGCAAGGGTGTGCCCGCTGGGCGGAAAGCCGCTGGTGGCCCAGGCCCGCTCCCCCGGCGCAAAGGGCTTGGCATCGCGAAACATCCACACATCCAAAGGCGAGAGCACAAACCAACTCATCGCGCATTTCTCCCCAATTCCACGGTGCGGTTGCGCAGCACAAAGGCCGCCAGCTTGAACCAGTTTTTGATGGCCAGATCCCACGCCGCCGGCTGGGCGGGCAGGCTGTGCTGCCAGAAGTGCTGAATAAACTCGACCAGCTTGGCCTGGAAGCGATCCTTCTGCTCACTTTCGCCGCGAAAGAGATCCCGGCGGCTGCAGAACAAGCGGGCCCAATCGGGCACTGCTTCCAAGGTGGGGGCTGGGTGCTGCTCCCAAAGCTGGGCGGCCTGCTCAAACAGAGAGCTCTGATCCTGCTTCTGGCCCAACAGCTTCCAGTCGAAGTCCAGCAGATCCTTCCACTTGTCGAAGGTGTCGAACTTGCAGGTGCTCACCAGTTGGTTGCCGTTGGCAAACAGCACCCGCACCTGGACGCTGTCCTTGGGGCTGCTAGAGGCATAGGCCTGCCCCTTGGCCCCTTGTTCGGCCTCCCAGAGGTTTTCCAGGGCAATGGCCAGGGGCACCGAGTGGTGGGCAATCACCACCCCAAAGCTAATGCTGGCCAGGGATCCCAGGGTAAAAAGAGGGCGACGGCTTAGGCCAGCCGGCAACTGCGCCTTTTGCCACTGCCAGTAGTCCCCTTCGTTGGCAAACTCGCGCCAGTCGTCTTCGCCGCCGCGGAAACACTGGCGGATGTCCCAGAGCCAACTATCCCACTCCCAGAGGTTGGTGTAGGCCAGAACGTCGTCCCCCCCGGCGTAGATGAGCCTGCCGGCATAGCGCTGTTCAGTAAGGTAGGGCACCAACTGGCCAGAAAAATCCAACAGAGCCCGGCTGAGGGCGCTGTGGGTGGCTGGGCCCATGCGCTTGCGGCTGGCTTTAACAAACTCGCTGAAGGCGTCCTTGACTTGCTTGAGCTCTTCAGAGTCGAGGACGCGGCCAATAGCGTCCCTCTGGCCATCCGCTAGGCGCTGCAGCGGCTGGGGCAGGTAGTCGTAGTAGGGCTTCATCTTCCCCCCGCTCAGCCACTGGCCCATGTCGTCGCCATCGCCCGCGGCCAGCACGTACCAACTGGCGGGGTTGATGCTGGGGTAGTAGCGGCTGAGGGTGGCTTCTATCTCCTGGCGGCAGCGCTTCTGGGTTGCCTCGTCCGCTTCCAGGTCTTCCACCAGCCAGCCGGCGTTGAGCAGCCGCGGGTGGTAGCGTAGGTTTTGCTGGTCAGCCCACGGGATCCCCCACTTGCCGCGCATTTCTCGGATGACCTCCCGAATGGCGGGGTGGATGGCCTCAACGGCGCGGCAGGCCTGCTCGAAGTGCTCCAGCTCGCGTCGCCCGTGGGTTTTCAGGTAACCGGCCACGCCAGCAGTGAGATCTGGGTAGGAAGCGGCGACCTCGTCTTCGTCGAGGGTGGGGAAGAGCTCCGGCAACACCTTGTCTAGGGCCCGCTTAACCGTTTCGGTGGCGTTGAGCTGCTCGCGGCCATCGAAAAGCCCTGCCTGGCGCTGCCAAAGCCGCCGGCTCTCCCCTTCGCTAATCCAGCGATTCCTGGGGGAAGGGTGAACCACCGGCCCTAGGCCAGAGACGGTGCTGCGCGGCCCAAAGGCCACCGGCAACTGCCAATCGCGGGCCTGTTTGCAGGCAGCCTGCAGCCGGCGCGTCGCCTCCACTGCCGCTGCCCACCAGGAGCCTACGTTTAGCCCTGGCTTGTGCTGGCGGTGCTGCTGCCTTTCGGGATCCCAGAAGCTGATCCGCAGGAACTTCAGCTCCGGGTCGGCAAAAAGCTGCCGCTTTCCTTTGAGATGGTAGGTGCGGTTTTGGGTGCTGACCCAGGGATCCCGCTCGATGGACTCCTGGGACTTGAGGATGGCGGTGTCTTTGAGCCTTTGGTGGGGGGATCCCAGGGGCGCTGCCGCCCAGTAGATCTGCCACTGGTGCTCCAGCCATCCCTTCCAGGTGGGATCCTCCGGGCGCAACTGCACCAGCCAGCGGCGCTCCAGTTGCAGGTGCTCCAGCGCCTTTTGCGCTAGCTGCCGCCATTCGTCTTTGAGGGTCTGCTGGGCAAACTGCATGGCCGCCTGCACCCGATCTTGGGGCAATAGCAAAAGGAGCACGTTGGGGAAGCCGGCAGTGAGGAGGGCGTTGGCAGAAGGCTGAGGGATCCACTGGGCAAATTCGGGATATCGCTTCAAGAGCCAGGCGTCGATCAAGGGCTGGCCGTAGAGGCTGGGGTAGAGTAGACAGTCAGGGCCGTATTTCTCCGCCAGCTCCCAGCAAAGCCGTGCCGAGAGGTAGTGCAACAGCCAGGATCCAGCCCAGAAGTCCCGCATCTTGCGGCTGGCTTTGATCAGCTCCTGGATGGGGTTGAAGGTAAAGCTGGCCAAAAAAGGCCGCGTGAACTTGGGTTCGTCGTAGCCGGCCAAACAGCCTGCCAGGGCCGCCACAACGCTGGTGTGGCTCCACAGGGATCCATCGGGCAGCCGCGTTTCTGCTGGCAAAAGCAGAAGGTTTTCATCGCCAAATTCCCGAACCAACGCCTGGGGGAAACAGCGCCAGAACCACCAGAACACCTTCTGGATGTCTTCCTCTTGCCAGATCCAGTCGGGAACTACCCTTGCTTCCCGCTGCAGCAGGTACTCGGCGCGGGAGCTGGCCTGCCGCAGGGCCCGGTGTTCTTCTTCGGGCAGTTGCCAAAAGCGCTTGCGCCCCGAAAGGAGATGGCTCATCTCTAGGCCTGGCCCCAGGCTCTGGCTGCAATCAGCTACCTGGTAGTCGATGGCAACCGGCAGGTGGCCAATAGCAGCCCGATCGCTGGCGGAGGCGACCAGATCCGCATCGCCAACGCTTTCTAGAGGAGATCCCTCTGCCTTGGGGGAGATCCACCCCCGCATCGCCGCTAAGTTTGGCCACAGTCCTTCCTTGGCGCGGCCAGAGGCGTCGTGGAGGGCCTTGAGGGCGGGGTCGTGCAGCAGACCCCAAAGCTTCGCTTGCCAGTAGTGATAAGCCATGGTGTTCTCGCAGCAGGAAGGGGACGTTTAGAACAACAAAGACAAGAACCCGACAGCCGTCTGGTGTCGAGGTTACAGAGGCTACAAAACACCATCCGTCGATCCCCCTTGCTTCCCAGATTTCTTCAGCTTTTTTTCTGGTCGTCTGGGAGGATCAAGCTTGAGCTTGGCCAACTTTTTAACTAGGCTTGAAAAGCGGGAACGAAGCTGCCAATGTCTTGGGTTTACCAAGAAGCGGAGGGATCCTTTTCTAGCCGAGTCAATTCGGGAAACAGCGCCTCCAAGCTGGGCAGCAGCTTCTGCAGCACAAAGCTCTCCAGCGCCTCGCCGCTTAGGGGATCGGGATTCATCTGCACATGGGCTACGTCGTTGCGGTATTTGCTTAGGCAAGACCAAAGATCAGCAAGCTGCTTCACATCCGAAACGTGGGCGGCAATGGGAGGAAGAAACTGAAGCTGCTCCTCTTGCTGGACTGATTCGCCAGTTGCAGGGGGATCTCCCAAGGGCTGCTTTCTCCGCGGGATGAGGGATCCCAACTGGTGTTCAATTCCCTGCCGCGCTTCTCGTTCGAGGTAGTTTTGGATCCCCTCACAGAGGCAAAGGGCAGAAACCACCCACTCGCGAGCCAAGAGAAGGGCTTGGGTGGTGAAGCGCTTTTCCACATACCAGCGCAGCAGTTGAAAGTGCTTTTGAACTTGCGCTTGGGGATCCGCCGCCTTTTCTGCCGGCAGCGCCAGTTGGCTGTAGCTATTTTGAATGCTTTGCAGCAGCAGGCCGAAGGGCTTGGCAAATTGGCCCACCTCTTCTGCCAACTCCTGGGTAGAGTGTCTTTGTAACTTGCGCAAGTCCTCCTGCAGGCTGACCGGCCTCACCAGCTCCAGAGAACGGGAGATGTCGCGGATGGCTTGTCCAAAGCTCTGCAGCCGGGTGGGCCTGGGATCCCCTTTGCAGGGCTTTTGCT
>NZ_JANSJL010000038.1:46975-51886 GCF_047502745.1 Synechococcus sp. F70.1 | reverse complement strand
TGTCGAGCTGCCCATGCCGCCCCTCGTAGATGGCATCGGCCAGCTTGCCTACAATCAGCTTGATCGCTCGAATGGCATCGTCATTAGCGGGGATGAAGACGTCGCTGAGGTCAGGGTCACAGTTGGTATCTAGGAGGGAGATGATGGGGATCTTAAGCTTGATGCATTCTCGGACGGCGTTGGCTTCGCGCCGCTGATCGACGATAATCACAGCGTCGGGGAGCCGGCGCATGTTTTTGATGCCGCCTAGGTACTTCTCCAGCTTGGCCAACTCACGCCTTAGGCGGCCTGCTTCTTGTTTGGGCAGGCGGTCGAGCAGGCCACTGTTTTGCATCTCTTCGATTTCTTTGAGGCGATCAATACGGGTTCTCATCGTGGCCCAGTTGGTGAGCATGCCCCCCAGCCAGCGCTGATTGACGTAGTAGCTGCCACAGCGGGTGGCTTCGTGGGCAATGATCCCAGCAGCTTGCCGCTTGGTGCCGACAAATAGGAAGCGCCAGCCTTTCTCAGCACCCTCCCGCACGTATTCATAGGCTTCATTGAGGTAGCGGGCTGTCTGCACCAAGTCAATGATGTGGATACCGTTGCGCTCAGCAAAAATGTAGGGCCGCATCTTGGGGTTCCAGCTGCTGGCCTTGTGACCGAAGTGAACCCCCGCCTCCAACAGTTGAGGCAAAGTGACAATGCTCATGGTTCAGTTATCTCCTACGGGTTAGCCTCCGCCTGAACAGATCCCAGTTAAGGGCACCCGGTGGTTCAGGCGTGTGGGATTTTGACAGCCTAACCAGGCTAGCATGTCCCTTGCAGGATTTGGCAGCCGGGGGGGAGCTCTTGCCAAGATCCAGTTTCTAGTGCTAGCTTAGTAGAGCACCTCCAGAGGGAATCTCTGGTACAGGTGCGTCGGGGCGTAGCGCAGCTTGGTAGCGCACCACTTTGGGGTAGTGGGGGTCGAAGGTTCAAATCCTTTCGCTCCGACTTAGCTTAGAGAGAGCCCCTGTCTAAAGGCAGGGGCCAAAGCTTTTTTCTGGCGGTAAGCTACTCCAGGGCTAAAGGTTGAGGGCTCCGTCTCGCCGGCGCGAACAGGGAAACTGCTTCCGGGAAGAAAGTAGCATTTGCGCTAGCGGTGCGAGGTTCTTAAGCCTGCTAGGTGGCTTCTATCTTGGCCACTTGCACCGGAGTAGGATTAGTAACTTCTGTTAGCGGGCGGCGCTTCCTCCCCGCGGCTAGATTGATGAGGGCTTTCCTCTAGTCCTCGACTTGAACTCCATCCGTTCGCATAGCGGGCCGGAGGCCACTTTGGGGCACACCGGGCAACCTCGCCAACGCACCTTTCTGCCTTCATGTGGATTAGCTAAGCCTAGTAGGAGCGGGAAGAAAGCCTCAACCTGGAGCAAAAGTCCGCTTTTGTCCGAAGTCAGAGCGGAGGAGGCAAGCTTTGCAAAACGCTGTGAACCACCGCTGCCGAGTTGAGAGCCGCTGTCTGAAAAAAAGTTAGAAAATCGGTATCGCTTCCTACGTCGCTGACCGACCGCACTAGCAGACAAGGGATCCCAGCTTCTTGCGCCACCCGCACCACTGCTGCTCCTTCCATCTCCACCACCAGGGCCCCGGTGCGCTCGCGAATTTGGCGCCGTAGGTTGGCGTCGGCCACAAATACATCGCCGGTGGCTACTAGACCTTGGTGGATGGCCGGTTGCCGTCCCTGCAGAGGGTGGAGGGGGATCCGCTCCAGCTGAGGCACAATCAGGTCGTAGAGGGCCCTATCGGCCTCGGCTAGAGGACGGCGCAACTCGGGAATGAAGTCGATCCCCAAGACAAAGCCCTCTGGGCGGCCAGTGCCAAAATCGTGCTCGATGGCGGCATGGGCCAGCACCACATCTCCCATCTGGAGATGATCGGCCAAGGCGCCGGCCACGCCGGTAAAGATGATTCCCCCGATGGGGAAATGAGCCACCAGCAGAGCTGCCGTAGTTGCCGCCCGCACCTTGCCCACCCCCCCTTGGACCACCACCACCGGCTGCCCAGCCAGGGATCCCTGATGGAACTGCCGCCCCAAGTAGGTATGGACGGAATGGGTCTCCATGGCCTGAGTGAGCATGGCCACTTCTTCTGGCAAGGCCCCCACAATACCAATAGCTTTCTGGGATGGGCTAGATGCAGTTGCCATCGCGCTTGCAGTTAACCCAAAGCAGCTCCATTCTGGCGCAAGCTGGATCCGGCTAGGAGCTCAGACTCCTAGGGAGTATAGTTAAGGTGGTTGACAGGGAGTAGGGAAAAAGGCCATGGCCTACAGCGAGCCGCTCATCGACCGTTCCTCAGAGGTTTTTCCAGGACTAGTGGAAGAGCCCCCTCGCCGCTACGTTGAAATGGTCTCGGCAGTGGTTTCCAGCCTCAAAGAAGATGCCGCCTACGAAAACCACGAGCAGGGGCACACCTGGAAATTCACCTACGGCACGGTGGAAGTGTTCGTCCACCTGAGCGGCGAATCCCCCGAAGATACCCTGTTGGTGTGGTCTCCCGTTCTCTCTCTGCCGGTGGCGGAGCCGGCTAAGCTGATGCAGAAGCTCCTGGAGAAGAACTGGAGCGACACTCTGGAGGCGCGCTTTTGCATCTGGAACAACCAGGTGGTGCTGAACCACTACCGCACCTTGGAAGGGATCACAGCGGGCGAAATTTCCCGCGCCATTACCATTGTGGCCAGCTTGGCCGACGAGTACGACGAGCCGCTCCGAGCAGAGTTTCCGCCTGCTTGAGATGGGATCCCAGGGCTCTTGGCTGCCCTATCGCGTGGCTGCTGGCAACTGGCAAATGGAACAGGACTTTTGGCTTTTGCAGCGGCTGCGCCACGTCCCCAAGCCCTACTTGCGCTTTTATGGCTGGGATCGGCTCACCCTTTCTCTAGGCAGGCATCAGGTTTGGGATCCCCCGCCAGGGATCCCAGTGGTGCGCCGGCCCACGGGGGGAAGGGCAGTGTTGCATCAGGCGGCTGAAGAGGGGGCAGAGCTCACCTACAGCTTGGTGCTGCCCCTCTCTTACCTCCAAGCTCGCCTACCCCGTTTGCAGCGAGCCTGCGTGTACGACTTCTGCTGCCGCTTTTGGGTTCAGGGGCTGGCCGCGCTGGGCGTTGAAGTGGATCCGCCTGTTTCTGCTCCCAGCCGGACGGAGGGTCAGAACCGCCCAACCCCAAATCCAGGCTACCGCAATAAAATCAGTTGCTTTGCCTCCCGTACCCGTGCTGACTTGAGCTGGCGAGGCAAAAAGCTCATGGGCAACGCCCAACTGTGGCAGCCTTGGGGGATCTTGCAGCAGGGATCCCTCCTGTTGCGGCCCAATCTAGCGCTCTGGGAACAGTACCTGCCCGGCTCGCAGGTGATTGGCGTGTACGACCTTTGCCCAAGGGCGCCAGGGATCCCTGAGTTGATTGAGCATTTTCTCCGCATGGCCCAGGAGTGCTTTGAGGTGGAATGGCAAGAAGAAGCCTGGCCCGCACTGCTGGCTTAGTTTCTGGTTTCTAATCAACCATCGAGGGAGCAAGAAATAGCTTGACTCTTGCTGAAAAAGAGTTGTGCAGAAAAATCCGGAAGGCTTTGCAGCTAGACCGAAGAGGATTTTCCCTTGCTCAGAGCTCTAGCCTCTTTCCCCTGCGAAAAGAGGAAAGCCAAGACTCGTCCCAGCGCTATTTTTTGTGTCGACAAACACCAAAGGCAAAGCAGCAAGAGACTGCTACCCTCTCCATCCCCAATAGCTGTGCTAAAACCAAGGCAGCGCTCAGCCAGGTAGGCCATGCCAAAAGTTTGGGCGGCAGTTTTGCTAGGCATTTTCCTACTGCCGCAGCCCGCTTGGGCCATTACCCTTCAACAGGTGCCCAACCCCCGCCGTCAGTATGGAGGGTGGGTTTCCGACACCGCCAATATCCTCAGCAGTAGCACTGAAAACGAGCTGAACCGCCTTATCACCCAGCTTGAGCAGCGCACCGGTGCCGAGATGGCGGTGGTTACGGTACCCAATACCCAGGGATATGCCACACCGAAAGCGTTCACTACGCAACTATTCAACTACTGGGGCATTGGCAAGGCTGGCCGCAACAACGGCGTGTTGTTCCTCGTCTCGGTAGGAGATCGGCGGATAGAGATTGAGACAGGCAGAGGCTTGACCACCCTCCTCCCCGACAGCCAGGTTCAGCAGATTATCGACCAGCAAATCCTGCCCAGGTTTCGCGCCGGAGACTTCGACGGCGGCACCCTAGCGGGAGTACGGCAGTTGGCCTCAGCCCTGCAGGGGCAGCAGGCTTCCACCTCTCTTTCCCCTGCAACTGTTCCTCAAGCGGTTGGAGCGGGATCCCTGGCTGTAGCCCAAAGCTCCCTGGAAGGGATCCTGCTGCTATTGGGGATCATCATCCTAGGGGTGGGGTGGCAGCGCTCCCGCTTGCCGGTCTACCTAAAGGCCGAGCGAGGGACAAGACGAGCTATCCCCCTGGCCCGTCGAACTCAAGAGGCGGCTGCTCTCTCTTCGCTCCAGAGCGATCCCATTCGACTGTTTCTCTATTCCGGCTCCCTTTGCCTTGGCCTCTTCCTGATGTCGGCCAGTGGCAACTGGCTGGTGCTGACGCTGCCCCTCCTGGCGGCTGTGGTGACCGACGGCACCCTGTGCCAGAAGCGGGGGATCCCCTTTCAGCCCGTGGTCTGCCAAAGCTGCGGTCGACCCATGCGCCCCATCCAGGCGCAAGTTCTCGATACGTGCCTCTCCCCGGGAGATCGCTTGGCCAAAAGCCGGGGCAGAGCCAGCTACTACGGCTGGTTTTGCCCTAGCTGTCAGGGGGCAGCTGTGGTTGTTCGCGAGAATGCATTTTATCGCCACCTCTATTGCCCCCGGTGTCAAGCTCTCACCCTTGACCTCACCACCCAGGTTCTC